>NZ_JAGXEX010000020.1:0-2404 GCF_019798045.1 Bulleidia sp. zg-1013 | reverse complement strand
AGATATGGCACAGGCGACGAAATTGGTACTTACGTCTATAACAAAGGAAAGTTTGTTTTAACCTTCTCAGGAGACTACATCAAAAACAATGAAGTCAAAGACTTAACCACAACACTTCGTACAGATGATGTAACCATTTCAAATACAAAAATGGGAACAGGAACAAATGGTGAAAAATCCACCCTCTATGGAAAAGTGGTGGATAAAACCATCATTGCAGGCTATGAAAAGAAAAACTCAGATACACCGGCAGGACCGGGATCACTCAGCCTTGACAATGTGAAGATTAATTCATTCGAAATTATTGATGTCGCAAATGGAAATAAGAAGATTGACTACAGAACAAGTGATAGTTCAGAGTATGAAGCATATAAGAAAGACCCATCTAAGTTTAGTAATGCAATTTGTGAGGGGCAAAAAAATAGTGATGTTAAATTACAATTATCGATGACTTATACGGCTCAAAAACCAATCTTAGAGGGAGATACATTATCTATTCCGGCATTTGCAGGACATGAAAAGCAAAATTTTTCTTCAAAACCTTTGATGGATGGTACAAAACATCAGATAGGCACTTGGGAGTACAAAGATGGAAAGATTGAAATTAAGTTCAGTGGTGATTACATCAAGAACCAACAAGTCAAGAGTTTTACCGCTTCTTTTGAAACAGGAAATACGAAAACATATCTTTCTGGTGGTGGAACAACACTTATATTAGGAGAAAGAAGAACACAAATCGGTAAACTTGGAAAAGAAGATCTTGTAGTAGGTAGAGAAAAAGAGTATGTAGTATCACAGAATAACAATGAGACATGGCAATCAGTTTATAAGTCTGCACCAGGAGCCGGTGATTCTGCTGTTATATGGCAATTTGGACTAATGTCTGATTTCATCATAAAAAATATTGATGGAAAAGAACACCACTTTTTTAATTCATATTTATTAGAACATAATGGGGAATATTCACCAAAGACACTGACAGATGTATACATGGAAGATACATTTATTGATTGCGTGGAAAGTCCTACTCTGAAATCAGTAAATGTGTGGATTTCAGGTATAGACGATAAAGGGAAAGTAGTTTCTGGTAGCTATCCAGTAAATTTACCGTCTATTTTGAAAAAAATAGAACAAGGAACAAAAACCAAGGAACAAGTGAAAAACGCTCTTAAAAAGGGCGAATATTGTATCTATGATAATAAAGACGAAACATATACACTTATGCTTAAATGGTGGGATATGAATGATGGAAATGCTCCTAAATATGATGATATTCCAGCAATTAAAGCCGCAGGTGGCGTGGGAAATTATTTGAAGAACAACTATGATGTGTATAGCAATCTTAAAGCATCAACTATCAATAAGATTAATAATATATACAAGGGAAAAACTGTTCAGAATCTGTATATGGATTTTCGTGCGAGATACGTTCCTGTAAGAGAAAAAACAGAAGTTAAAAATACCGCAACAATCAGTACCAAGCAACTTGGCAACAAAAAAGTGAAAGCAACAGGTGTTTTAACCCCTCCAGCCGGCATTGCCGACGCACCAGCTGACCCGCTAACTGTAAAACTCGTCAAGTCAGATAGAAAAACAGGGGCAACCCTTTCACAAGGCTTTAAGTTCGAATTACAGACCACAAAAGATGGCGGTAAAACTTGGACTAAAGTAGATGTAAAATCGGATATGGTTGAGCAAGGTAAATTAAATACTGATAAGACCTTAACTCCAAATGATAAAGGAACCATTCAGATTAAAAAACTGAATGTCGGAAAATACCGCTTTGTCGAAACAGCCCATCCAAAAGGCTACGAAGATGTAAAAATCGACAACAATAAACCAAACAGTACACAAAACCCTACTTCCGCTAATTCAAAGGTGATAGAACTAACCAACCAAGGTAGCGGAGCCTATGTAGCCATGTACAATCAGCCTAATGGTGAAAAGATAGACATCAATGTCAATAAAAAGTGGGTAGGACCTGAAAAAGACACTGTCACCGTAAAACTATTGGCAGATAAAAAAGACACAGGAAAAACCCTCACCCTTACAAAAGCTAAAAAATGGCAAGGAAGCTTTAAAGACTTAGACAAACACAATATCGACGGTAAAGAAATCGAGTACGATGTCAAAGAAGTTGCCATCCCTGACTATGAAAGTAAGAAAACAGGGGACGCAAAGAATGGCTTTATCATTACCAATAAGAATGTAGAGAAAATAGACATTCCGGTTAAAAAGGTTTGGAATGGTAAAAAAGAGGATAAGGTAACCGTAACCCTTCTGGCTAACGGTCAAGAAAAAGTCTTTAAGACCTTGGATGAATCCAATAACTGGAAGTGGACATTTAGTGGTCAACCAAAGTATGACGATAAGGGTGAAGAAATTAAATATACCATCGAAGAAG
>NZ_JAGXEX010000019.1:0-2883 GCF_019798045.1 Bulleidia sp. zg-1013 | reverse complement strand
AGATATGGCACAGGCGACGAAATTGGTACTTACGTCTATAACAAAGGAAAGTTTGTTTTAACCTTCTCAGGAGACTACATCAAAAACAATGAAGTCAAAGACTTAACCACAACACTTCGCACAGATGACGTAACCATTTCAAATACAACTTACGGCACAGGAACAAATGGTGAAAAATCCACCCTCTATGGAAAAGTGGTGGATAAAACCATCATTGCAGGCTATGAAAAGAAGAATGCCGATACACCGGCAGGACCTGGACCCCTTAGCCTTGACAATGTCAAAATCAAATCCTTTGAAATCATCGATGTCGCAAACGGAAATAAAGAGATTGATTACAGGACAAGTGACAATGCACAATATGAAGCATATAAGAAAGACCCGTCTAAGTTTAGCAATGCAGTTTGTGAACATCAGACAAATAGTAAAATTAAATTAAAATTATCGATGACTTATACGGCTCAAAAATCAATCTTAGAGGGAGATACATTATCTATTCCAGCAAATTACGGTGGTGTATCTTATGACTTTTCATCTCAACCATTATTTGATGGAACAAAAAACCAAATTGGTACTTGGGAATATAAAAATGGAAAAATTGAAATTAAATTTAGTGGCGAACATATAAAAAATAATCAAGTCAAGAGTTTTACCGCTTCATTCGAAACTGGAAAAAGTATTAATGTTTTAGGAATAGCAGGAA
This sequence comes from Bulleidia sp. zg-1013, assembly GCF_019798045.1. Taxonomy (NCBI): domain Bacteria; kingdom Bacillati; phylum Bacillota; class Erysipelotrichia; order Erysipelotrichales; family Erysipelotrichaceae; genus Bulleidia; species Bulleidia sp. zg-1013. The sequence continues at coordinate 2,180 of NZ_JAGXEX010000019.1, read as the reverse complement.
GGAGCACAAAGCTTGGAGATAGAAAAACATTAAGTGGAAAGCTTGGAAAAAAAGATTTAATTACCTCTGCTGAAAAAAGGCATGTTATTACTAATGTGGTAGAAGAAACTACCAATAATATTGGTAAGATAGCATCTTCTTCTACAGATAAAAGAATTGTTTGGGCGATTGCTATTGAAAGCGATGTGAAAAATAAGCATAATACACGATATTTTACACCATATATGTTAGAGAACGATGGGAAATACAGTGATGGAGCGTTTTCAGACATATATTTGGAAGATACTTTTTATGAATGTGTGTCAGAGCCAATATTGAATCAGAACCTGTCATATACGACTTTTGGGGCTATTGATAACTCGGGAAAAGTCATTTCACAGGCTAATGTTGCTAAACTGGGTAACCTGTTGAAAAAGATAGAACAGGGAAGCAGAAGCAAGGAACAAGTAAAAAAATCCCTTCAAAATGGACAGTATTGTATGTATGATAATAAAAACGGCACTTATACTTTCATGATGAAATGGTGGAATATGAATGATGGGAAAGGGTTAACGTATGATAAGCTTCCTGAAATCAAAGCTGCAGGTGGAGTGGGTAATTTTTTAAAGGAAGACCAACCAGACCTTTATGGAAGTTTGACTCCAGAAACAATAGATAAAATAAATACAATATTTAAAGGTAAATCACTCCAAAATGTTTATTTTAATATTACGGCAGAATACACGCCAGTCAAAGAAGTAACAGAAATAAAAAACACCGCAAAAATTAAAACCAAGCAAACAGGGGAAAAAGAGTATCCTGCTGTAGGAAAACTTACCCCACCGGCAGGTATTGCCGACGCACCGGCTGACCCGCTAACTGTCAAACTGGTCAAGTCAGATAGAAAAACAGGTGCAACCCTATCACAAGGCTTTAAGTTTAAACTACAAACATCTACAGACGGTAAAACATGGACTGATGTAACTGTAAAACCGGACATGGTAGAAAAAGGAAGCCTAGATAAAGGTCAGTTAGTACCGGATGATAAGGGAACCGTTCAGATTAAAAAACTGAAGGTCGGTAAATACCGCTTTGTCGAAACCGCCCATCCAAAAGGCTACGAAGATGTAAAAATCAATGATGCGAAACCAAACAGTACACAAAACCCTACTTCCGCCAACTCAAAGGTCATCACACTAACCGACCAAGGAAGCGGAGCCTATGTAGCCATGTACAATCAGCCTAATGGTGAAAAGATAGACATCAATGTCAATAAAAAGTGGGTAGGACCTGAAAAAGACACTGTCACCGTAAAACTATTGGCAGATAAAAAAGACACAGGAAAAACCCTCACCCTTACAAAAGCTAAAAAATGGCAAGGAAGCTTTAAAGACTTAGACAAACACAATATCGACGGTAAAGAAATCGAGTACGATGTCAAAGAAGTTGCCATCCCTGACTATGAAAGTAAGAAAACAGGGGACGCAAAGAATGGCTTTATCATTACCAATAAGAATGTAGAGAAAATAGACATTCCGGTTAAAAAGGTTTGGAATGGTAAAAAGGAGGATAAGGTAAGAGTAGGACTGCTTGCGAATGGTAAAGAAGTAGCCTTTAAGGATTTGAATGAATCAAATAAATGGCAGTGGACATTTAGCGGTCGTCCAAAGTATGACGATAAGGGTAAAGTAATCACCTATACCGTTAAAGAAGATACGTTAAAGGGCTATCAGACTGTCATCACAGGAAATGCCAAGAATGGCTTTACCATTACCAACACCAATATAGAAAAGGTAGAAGTTAAGGTAACGAAGAAGTGGGTAGGACCTGCAAAAGATTCGGTTGTTGTAAAACTAAAGGCAGGAGGTGTAGAAAAAGCTACCGCCACTCTAAGTAAAGCGAATTCCTGGAAACATACCTTTAAAGACCTTCCAAAGTATGATAAGGATGGAAATAAGATTGAGTATGATATTGAAGAAGTAAGTCTAGGTGGATATATCTCAGGTAGGAGCGGTTCAGCAGAATCAGGCTTTACCATTACCAATACCATTACAGGTAAAGTATCCGTACCGGTTACCAAGAAATGGGTCGGTAAAGAAGGAACTTCAGCAACCGTTCATCTTTTAGCAGACGGTCAGAAAGTAGCCGGTGTTACTCTGAATAAGGCTAACCATTGGCAACATACCTTCACCAACCTTGAA
>NZ_JAGXEX010000018.1:0-5236 GCF_019798045.1 Bulleidia sp. zg-1013 | reverse complement strand
ATTATAAAGTAAAAAAAGGATAAAAAAAATAGACCCGGCAACGAGCTCGATTCACCCAAAGGGCTATTTTTGCCGCTGAAGTGCTTAACTTCTGTGTTCGGGATGGGAACAGGTGTGGCCACTTCGCTATCGTCACCGGATCTTTTCAGAGTCAATTCTCTGAAAACTAAATAACAGCTTAGAAGACATTTTCTGTCTTTTCGTAAAATTGGCGTTCTCTTCGTGAATAAACCTTCGACCTATTAGTATCAGTCAACTCAACATATCACTATGCTTACATCCCTGACCTATCAACCTCATCGTCTTTAAGGGGTCTTATTCATTTGAAATGATGGGAAATCTTATCTTGGAGTCGGTTTCACGCTTAGATGCCTTCAGCGTTTATCCGGTCCATTCTCGGCTATCCAGCTATGCCACTGGCGTGACAACTGGTGCACCGTAGGAATGTCCACCCCGGTCCTCTCGTACTAGGGGCAGCTCTCCTCAAATTTCCAACGCCCACAACAGATAGGGACCGAACTGTCTCACGACGTTCTGAACCCAGCTCGCGTACCGCTTTAATGGGCGGACAGCCCAACCCTTGGAAGCGAATTCACCTCCAGGATGCGATGAGCCGACATCGAGGTGCCAAACCTCGCCGTCGATGTGAACTCTTGGGCGAGATCAGCCTGTTATCCCCAGGGTAGCTTTTATCCGTTAAGCGACGGCCATTCCATTCTGCACCGCCGGATCACTAACACCGACTTTCGTCCCTGCTCGACCTGTTTGTCTCGCAGTCAAGCACTCTTCTGCGTTTGCGCTCGTTGAATGATTTCCAACCATTCTGAGAGTACCTTTGTACGCCTCCGTTACTCTTTGGGAGGCGACCGCCCCAGTCAAACTACCCACCTGCCACGGTCCTCCGCCCGGATCACGGTCCGGAGTTAGAATTTCAATCAAGTAAGAGTGGTATCCCAACGGTGACTCCTCCGACCCCGAAAGGCCGGTCTCTTCGTCTCCCACCTATACTGTGCATACTTAACCGAAACTCAATAGCAGGCTATAGTAAAGCTCCATGGGGTCTTTCCGTCTAGTTGCGGGTAACCTGCATCTTCACAGGTACTAAGATTTCACCGAGTCTGCTGCCGAGACAGTGCCCAAATCATTACACCTTTCGTGCGGGTCAGAACTTACCTGACAAGGAATTTCGCTACCTTAGGACCGTTATAGTTACGGCCGCCGTTCACTGGGGCTTCGGTTCAAAGCTTCGGATTACTCCTAACTAATCCCCTTGACCTTCCAGCACCGGGCAGGTGTCACCCCCTATACTTCGTCTTGCGACTTTGCAGAGAGCTATGTTTTAGTTAAACAGTTGCTAGGGCCTATTTACTGCGGCTCTTTCGAGCACCCCTTATTGCGAACGTACGGGGCCAATTTGCCGAGTTCCTTGGCAACAGTTCTCTCGCTCACCTTAGGCTATTCGCCTTGACCACCTGTGTCGGTTTTGGTACGGGCCACTAATCAATTGACGCTAGAAGCTTTTCTTGAGAACCGGTGTCACCATCTTCGCTACTTGCTCGCGCGTTCACTCCCTGCAAGGCTTCAATTACGCTGACGGATTTGCCTATCAGCCTCTTCTCCTTACAATCCCCAATCCATTAAGGGGTCTGGTTAACCTTTTCTGTCACTCCTTCACTTGATTCGCGGGTGCAGGAATATCAACCTGCTGTCCATCGACTACGCCTTTCGGCCTGGCCTTAGGTCCCGACTTACCCAGGGCGGACGAACCTTCCCCTGGAAACCTTGGTCTATCGGTGTGTAGGATTCTCACCTACATCTCGCTACTCACACCGGCATTCTCACTTCCATACGCTCCAGCACTCCTTACGGTATACCTTCAATGCTGTATGGAACGCTCCCCTACCACTTGAATTAAATTCAAATCCATAGATTCGGTATTACGCTTAGCCCCGGTAAATTTTCGGCGCGGAGATACTCGACTAGTGAGCTGTTACGCACTCTTTCAAGGATGGCTGCTTCTGAGCCAACCTCCTAGCTGTTTGCGCGTCTCCACATCCTTTTCCACTTAGCGTAAATTTTGGGACCTTATCTGATGATCTGGGCTGTTTCCCTTTTGACCATGGACCTTATCACCCACAGTCTGACTGCTGAATATTCTTGCCCGGCATTCGGAGTTTGATATCTATTGGTACGGCTAGGTGCCGCCCGCAAGATTTCAGTGCTCTACCTCCGGGTAGATCCGTTCAACGCTAGCCCTAAAGCTATTTCGGGGAGAACCAGCTATCGCCGTGTTCGATTGGAATTTCTCCGCTAATCACAAGTCATCCGCCAACGTTTCAACGGGGGTCGGTTCGGTCCTCCATCTGGATTCACCCAGACTTCAACCTGCTCATGACTAGATCACTACGGCTTCGGGTCTATCCCTACGTACTCTTCACCCTATTAAGATTCGCTTTCGCTTCGGCTCCGCATTGTCTGCTTAACCTCGCACGTAAGGATAACTCGCCGGTTCATTCTACAAAAGGCACGCCATCACACATGAATGTGCTCTGACTTTTTGTAAGCATACGGTTTCAGAATCTATTTCACTCCGCTCCCGCGGTTCTTTTCATCTTTCCCTCATGGTACTGGTTCACTATCGGTCATATAGGAGTATTTAGCCTTACCGGATGGTCCCGGTCGCTTCCGTCAGGGTTCCACGTGCCCCGACGTACTCAGGATCCCACTAGGCCATTTGAAAATTTCGTCTACAGGGCTTGCACCTTCTGCGGCTGAAGCTTTCAATCTCATTCGACTATCTTCATCTGTACCATCTCGTGGTCCTACTACCCCAGCTCTTAGCTGGTTTGGGCTCTTCCAATTTCGCTCGCCACTACTCTCGGAATCATTGTTATTTTCTTTTCCTCCAGTTACTAAGATGTTTCAATTCACTGGGTTTTCTCCTCATAAGTTATGTATTGGCTTATGGGTGATACATCATTTCCTATGTATCGGGTTCCCCCATTCGGATACCCCCGGATCGTTGCCTGTGTACGACTCCCCGAGGCGTTTCGCCGTTTGCTGCGTCCTTCTTCTGCTCTATATGCCAAGACATCCACCGTACGCTCTTGTTCGTTTAATCACTCTTTTTTGCGTTTGTACGAGAACTGTTAACTTTTTGTCTTTCAACTTTTTCTGTTAATCTTGTTATCACAACTTTACGAAAAAGACCTATCTATTGTCTTCTTCTGTTATTCAGTTTTCAAAGAACTGCTCTTGAGAGTCTTTTTCCGAAATCTCTCAAAACTAAATAGGAATTTATTACTCCAACTTCTTTCTTGTGTACATCTTTCTCCTTAGAAAGGAGGTGATCCATCCCCACGTTCTCGTAGGGATACCTTGTTACGACTTGACCCCAATCATTAGCCCTACCTTCGACGGCTCCTTCCTTGCGGTTAGGCCACCGGCTTCGGGTATTGCCAACTCTCATGGTATGACGGGCGGTGTGTACAAGGCCCGAGAACGTATTCACCGCGACATGCTGATCCGCGATTACTAGCGATTCCAACTTCATGGAGTCGAGTTGCAGACTCCAATCCGAACTGAGACTATCTTTCAGTGATTCGCTCCTGTTCACACAGTCGCTGCACGTTGTAATAGCCATTGTAGTACGTGTGTAGCCCAGGCCATAAGGGGCATGATGATTTGACGTCATCCCCACCTTCCTCCGGTTTATCACCGGCAGTCTCTCCAGAGTCCCCAACTGAATGCTGGTAACTGAAGACAAGGGTTGCGCTCGTTGCGGGACTTAACCCAACATCTCACGACACGAGCTGACGACAACCATGCACCACCTGTCTCCTTGATAACCTCTTCCCTATCTCTAGGGCTTTGCAAGGGATGTCAAGGCCTGGTAAGGTTCTTCGCGTTGCGTCGAATTAAACCACATACTCCACCGCTTGTGCGGGCCCCCGTCAATTCCTTTATGTTTCACACTTGCGTGCATACTCCACAGGCGGAATACTTAATGCGTTAGCTGCAGCACTGAGTCTCCCCAATACTTAGTATTCATCGTTTACAGCGTGGACTACTAGGGTATCTAATCCTATTTGCTCCCCACGCTTTCGTGCCTCAGCGTCAGTCTTTGGCCAGCAAGTCGCCTTCGCCACCGGTGTTCCTCCATATATCTACGCATTTTACCGCTACACATGGAATTCCACTTGCCTCTCCAATACTCTAGTCTGCCAGTATCCATGGCGTGATGGGGTTGAGCCCCACAATTTGACCATGAACTTAACAGACCGCCTACGCACCCTTTACGCCCAATAATTCCGGATAACGCTCGCCACCTACGTATTACCGCGGCTGCTGGCACGTAGTTAGCCGTGGCTTTCTGGTAAGATAATGTCTGACTGAAATTCTCTTCCGGTTTATCTTTTCTTACAACAGAGCTTTACAACCCGAAGGCCGTCTTCACTCACGCGGCGTTGCTCGGTCAGGGTTGCCCCCATTGCCGAAAATTCCCTACTGCTGCCTCCCGTAGGAGTCTGGGCCGTGTCTCAGTCCCAATGTGGCCGTTCACCCTCTCAGGCCGGCTACGCATCATCGTCTTGGTGAGCCTTTACCTCACCAACTAACTAATGCGCCATAAGCTCATCCACTAGTGTTTTTAACCTTTAATAAAGAAAAGATGCCTTCTCCTTACCTATCCGGTATTAGTCCCCGTTTCCAGAGGTTATCCCGGTCTTTGTGGGCAGATTGCTTATGTATTACTCACCCGTTCGCCACTCTTTCCACCTAGCAAGCTAGGTTTCCAGCGTTCGACTTGCATGTATTAGGCACGCCGCCAGCGTTTATCCTGAGCCAGGATCAAACTCTTCATTTGATTGACTCTTTATTCCGTAGCTCTTTGGCTACTTCTTTCTTGTTTCGTTGACGTTGTTCTGTAATGTTTTTAATTCCTATTCAGTTTTCAAAGATCTCTCACGCTCTCTTCAAGCGTGCTTGACTATAATACCAATACCTTCTGACTTTGTCAATTACTTTTTTTCGACTTTTCTCGCTTTCTTTTCCCCTTTGTTTTGAGTACTTTATACCTTCTTCCCTCTTCCAAAAAGCTCTGCCATTGTCTTTTGTACTGCTCTCTAGTGCCCAGTTATAATATCATCTCATCCCTCCTATGGCAAGCCTATTATTCATACTTTTTTTGAAAAATTTGGAGTTTGACATATCTAAATTTAAAAGTCTAACTTTGGGG
>NZ_JAGXEX010000017.1:0-6504 GCF_019798045.1 Bulleidia sp. zg-1013 | reverse complement strand
TTTGTTTCGGACCGCAACCATTCAGTAACATGACCGCCACTAAAGCACTCATTCCTAACGCATTTATCTTTTTCATATTAACCTCTCCTCTATCTTATCTCTTTCTTTTTATTTTTACTATTTATCTTTCAATCTCTTTATCCTTGTTTCCACTAATATTCTAACAAATAGCCTATGTACATTCCATCCTTATTTTTTTTGAGGCTGTCCTTCAACAGTTGCATTTCCTTCAACCCTTGCGGCACCACCAACCCAAGCGTTACCTTTAACCACTACTGCACCACAAACCATTGCGAAATCACTAACCACAGCGTTTCCACAGACCGTTGCGGCACCAGTAACCCATGCGCTTTCTTCAACCACGGCGTTATCATTAACTACTGCATTATCTTTGACCACGGCATCATCTTTGACCCATGCGTTATCTGTTTGGCTTAAATTTTCTTCCTTTTCTACAAAACCACCTAAATCCCCAGCCTTTACATCTTCAAAAGAAGTCAAAGCTTTGATTCTGTATACTTTAGTTCCCTCAACCATTTTAGTTTCTGTTGTTAATTCGTATTTTTTGTTCTCCATGTTTTTTTAATCTCCTTTCAAAACAAACTTAAAACTTCATCCTGCCCATAATTCATATAAATAGCTTCTGTACGCTTTATGCTATTTTCTGCAGTAGTTACTTTAATTTCTTTTCTCCAACCAACTAAATACTCATCATATAAATTATTTTCATAACTGCTTATCATCACTTTTCCTTTATGCCCCTTCAAAGCTTCCAGGAGCTTAATATGTTGTTTATCCGTCATTTCATATTCATATAAATAATTTTTTCTGCAAATCAAAGGGTATGGTGGATCTGCATAAATAAACACTTCTTTTTTGTTATATCTTTCAATCAAAGTTAAAGCATCTTGATTTTCAATTTGTGCTTGTTGAAGCCTTTTAGAAGCCATTTGCAGAATTTTTGGAAATTCATTCCACAACGAAGTAGTTCTAGGGCTTAAATGACCAATGCTAGATCGAAAACCATTCTTATATTTGTTGCTACATCCAAAACCTTGGCAGCATCGAACAGCGAACCGTCTAGCCCGCTATCCTGGTTTTACTTCCGGGATATTTCAAAACATTTTTCATTCTTTTCTCCTGTCTAAGAAACAAAAAATGCGACCAAGAGATTGATTCTCTTAATCACATTTTTTTATGTAACCTTATGCAATCAGGGTTTATCAACTCTTTTCGCATTTATAATAAAACTTACTCATTTATTTTTGATTGTCTATAGCTAAACACACTTTTAACTACATCCATATTATATGTCAAGTAAGTTTCCAAAATCAACCCCTTTTTTGGAAACTTTTTTGTGAAAAATCACTGTTTTTTCGATTTTCGAACCCTTATAAATCCAGTATTTAATAGGGTATACGCCACTTGTGAAGGATTCTTACATTGATATTTTCAGAAAAAAAGAAACTTAATTAATTTCTTCACAAGTTATGTAAGCGTCTTACATTTTTGCTGATTAGTATGAGCCACATCAACTAAAAAGGGTATGATTACATCATCATTCCCTTATTCTCTATCTTTTCCTCCGATTCTTCGATCTCTTCCTCTTGTTCCCAAGGATGATAGACTAATTCAATGTTCCTATTGCAAAACTTCGTTAAGTCCAGTTCACTATCTTTAGCCGTTGTTAATGTGGTTTCTCTATTAGCTAGGTTTAGCCAGTCATATTCATTTAATAAGTCTTGAAAAATTTCAATTGCCTCTCGATTAGTGATACTTTTTTTTGAAATATACACGGAACCTTGATTCCATTCAAAGCCATTTTCTTCCATATATCTTTTAATATCAGAATAAGCATTTCGCCAACTTTTTGATGGATAATATGAATCTAGTAACTCTGTATCTAAATCAAACGCTATTTGTTTCCTGGACACACACTAAAACCTACCTATTTTTTTTAAATGCTTCATACTTAATGCAAGATCATCTGTGTTTTCTTCAGGATCTTCTTCATTAGTCGTTTTCCAACTATCTAAGAGCTCTAACAACTCCTTTTTATATCCTAATTGTACATTAGCGTATAACAGAGTTTCATATTCTTTTTGATTTTTAGCAATAAACATCAGTTCTTTAAGAGTGGTGCTTTTGTTACTCAATTTCCCTATTTTGTTATTAAATGAAGCTTCAATTTCTTCTTTCCAGTAATCATAAATATTTTTTTCAATATTCTTCTTGAAAATAAACGTGGTTGTCTTCATAATCTCTCCTTCGTAATATTTACCTCTTTGATTCTATCTTTCTTATTCTTCCCAGTCAAATTCCACTCTCTCAAAAATACGGTGGTAGGTTAGCCCTAATTTTTCCCACCTCTCTCGCCTATCATCTTCAATTTCATTAGATCCCTGGACAAAATTTCCATATTCCATTGTTGACCACATATCTAACCAGCAAGATGTTATCATTTTTTCGATTGCCCTTTTCTTATATTTTGAAAGCGTTTTTTTACTGACAGATAAATCCTTAGCCAATTCTTCCAATGACTTATTTAAATAGGAATTAAAATATTTGTGAATAAACATCAGTCTTTCCATTTTTTCTAATTGGTTAAACTGATCCATAAAAATCTTAACCCTTCTTTGATAAGTAATTTCTTCATTAATCATTAATTGATTTTTATCAATTGGGATAGATTGTGAGCTTGTATCATTCTTTTCATAGGAGATTGCCCGAACCAGCACATTATTTTTCCAAGCCGAAGGATTAAGAGAGAATAGATATTCCTCATTGAACACAATTAATTTGGGAGAATATTGATTATTTTCTTCGATGATATCTATCATTAGGTGATTCAATCTTTCTTCATAGCTGTTAGCTGATGAGTCACTGAATATGTCGTAATAGCTTCTCATTTTTATTCTCCCTTCTAATTGGTATAATTCATACCAATTGGTTTTTTGTGATCAATTCCAAGATTCCATTCATTAATTCATCTCCAATCTGTTTATTTTCTAAATCTTTTAGAGTTACTTTAAGTCTCTTTTCATTTTGAAGATCGTTGACTAATTGAATTAATTCTTTCTTACCGGCAGTTTTCAAATAATGAATGACAAGCTTTTTTTGAGTGAAACTATTGACTAGATTTCTATTTACTTTGTATTTCAAAGAAGAAAAGTGAGAGGCTAATCCTAAATACTTAAACAAGCTATTTTCCTTTTCAAATTGTTCTAGTCTTGAAATATCTAATTCTATTGTTTCTTCTAATTTAGTGAAGTCCATATCTTCTTACCTTTACTTTTTCATGTTGGATGATATTTCTTCAATCATTGTCATAATATCCATTAATTTTTCTACTTCTAATTTATTCAAATAAAGATCTGTATACTCTTCTGATAAGCGATAAAGTTTTTTTGTTGCCTGGAAAAGTTTTTTTCCAAACTTGGTAGCAGTTAAAACTGTGTCATCTTTTTCCTTTGGTTCATCTACTACTTTTGAATCACCTATGGATTTTTTATTCTTGCTGGATAGATAATTTCCAACAAACGCTTCCTTAATACCAGTTAATGTGGCAACCCTAGTTCTTACCCTTCCGAATCCATACTTTTTTTTAATTACTTCTAGGGATAAATCAATAATCCTTTCCTTTTCTTCCTTAGTGAGATCTCTATGATTGTTTGCTCCGATGATTTTTAAAATCTCTTCATCGTGATTTTCAATCTTAGGTTGAATCAGTATTGGAACAGACCCGGTTATATCTTTGCCATGATATCGATAAGATTTTTCATCTAAGAAAAGGTTTTTAAGAGCTTGCAATCGTCTGTGACCTGAATATAGAACTACATTTCCATCTGAATTCAAATAGCCGGTTAGGACTTCTTCTAGTCCTTGTTCCTCAATATTTCTTTCCAATAATTCAATATCTGTCATTTCAAAAGGATTTTCTGAATTTCCCAAAACCGAATCTAATGGTTTTAGAAATACCTTGGTTAAATTAGCAACTTCTAATTGACTATTAGATGAACCAACAATTCCCTTAATATCAAAACTGGTCATTATTCTTGTACCTCCTCAATCCAATTTCTATAATCTTCTGCTACGTTTGCTTTTTTATAATCCAAAAGCGATGTATGGAGGAAATATGTTTCCCTAATAGCTTTTGCTTGATAGCGAATAGTTTGGTTATAAACCACATCTCCATAGATTTCTTTTAATTGTCTTAACGCCTCCTTTTCTGTTGAATTTCTATTTACCATGGTTATTAGTATTCTAATTTTTACAGGGTTTTCTCTAGGTAATTCATTTAAAGCATTAATTGTATTGGTATATGTATCTTTGACCCCTTTAAATGAATTGCGATCAATATTAGAAACAATAATAATCTCATCCGCAGCATAAATAGAATTAATGGTCATTAAGTTTAAAGCCGGGTTATTATCAATGACAATCTCATCAAAATCTAAACTCTTTAGAATTTTATTCAGTGAAAATTGAGGAAGACCATTTGCTGAATTAGACTGTAACGTATACGCTACATTGAACAATTCCAACGAAGCTGGCAAAACGTATAAATTTTCAAAATCACTTTTCCAAAGACAGTCACGTACTTCTTCCTTTTTCATCAAAAGCCCAGCTAGGTTTCTACGACTGATTGTTTCATCTTCGTCAAAATTTAAATTTGGCAGTAAATAATTAGTCGCATTTCCTTGCCCATCACAATCAACTAATAAAGTCTTTTTCCCTTCCTTAGCAAAGCCTTCTGATAGTTGTAAAGCTGTAGTGGTTTTTCCTACACCACCCTTGATATTTATAATCGATCGAATCATTTCTTTTCACCCTCCCTAGATTCCACATATGTATTTCATTAGAAATTCATTCATTTCAGTATCAAAATCTTCTATCAAACTATCTAAATTTTCTTGCACTCGAACCACATTCATAAAAATTGAAAAAGATAATTTTAGTTTTCTGTTTCCTGATAAGACTTTTGTATAAAATCCTTTTTTCATGCGATTTAGATATTTCTTAGATAGCGTCATAAATCGATCATATGTTTTCAAATCTTGATAAAAATACCCATCTCTAACAGCAATCCACCCTTGTTGAATTTCTCGTTCAATATGTCGGATAGCCGTGTTAATTCTGGTTAAATTTATGTTTTGATATTTATTCAACCAAGAATGTCTTTTCAATCTTGGAATGCTAAAGGATTTAGAAAATGAAATTTTCATCTTCACCAACGCCGCAACAATACACTGACGGATATGATTTAACAATCGATCAAAACCAATACGCTCTTTTCTATCCCTGTTCTTTCTAGCAAACCCATCTGCTGAAAACAATCTACTCTTTAAACTGAAGTGTGATTTCCAAGTCTTTCTAACATCACCAGGACTTACAATTTGTTTCGCTTCAGGATCAGTCGCCTTACACAATTTTCCGGTAGTTCTATTTTGAAACCTAGCTGTTTTCCAATAATCAACATATTCTACTTCTTCTGAACTGTAATAACGTTCAGAGATAAGAATGTGAACATATCGACCGGCTCCTTTTTTCACTAACCAAGCCGCATAAGGCAAAGCCGCTTCCTTTCCAAACACTTCCTTCATCACTTCCTTAACAAAGCCACGAATATCTTCCAAGGTTTGCGGAAGTAGAATAGTAAGACTCTTTGCTTGAACATTAGCTGTCATGATTCTTTTACCGGCTCGACTAAGTTCAAACTTTTCTAACAAGCGGAAGAACTCAACACAGCCAATCGTTGAAACTGTCGCATCTAAAACAAGTTCACCAATATTTCCTGCCATCCAATCAGAAATGCTTACAACCGATTGTAAATCATCATAAATATTGCTTCGATTCAAAAATACTTCCATAAGACTCCTTTATTCAATTAACTACACATCATAGGTTTCCTATGTTGTTTTTTTAATTTTGATTTATTTAAAATCATGAAATATTTATTCGTTTTTTGAAAATAATAAATTTAATTTAACTTGATAAATAGTATCCTTTCATTTAGAATTACCTTGTAAGCCATTAAGAATAAATAAGGTGGATGAGGCAGCTTAGGTATTCTTAATAAATCTATTCTTAGATTTTTAATTAATGAGCTGACAATTCATTAATTAATGTGCTTGTTGGTTGATTAGAAGCAGTTTCTGCTTCTTTTTTATTTCTCCAAATTTGAAATAAGTTCCGATAAATTTTCAAATTCAGGAAATTCATTATTTTCAATGATTTTTTTGTAAAAAAGATATTCCGTTCTAAATTGCTTTAAAGCTGATTTGACAGACAGATGATGGCGATTATATTTTTTTAAAATTAAATCTAAATTACTCCACCCAAACTTTTGTATGTCCTTGGCAATACAGTATCTTTCTTCTAATTTAATGCGATCATTTTTTCCCCTTTTATGTGTAATTTCCATTTATCCCTTCTCCTTTCAAAGAAACAAAAAATGCAGACGATACATTTTTATATCTTTCTGCATTTATTTTAAAATTTACA
>NZ_JAGXEX010000016.1:0-9782 GCF_019798045.1 Bulleidia sp. zg-1013 | reverse complement strand
AACCGGTTCTTAGATTGATGGTGAAATCGTAACAATTATGGCGCTAAATAGAGCAATTAGGTGTGGAAATGTAAATACAGAAAGTGTTTATGATGGCAGAGCTATTTTGTTTATGTAAGATATAAGTTTTTGAAATATAGATAGGGAAAGATCACCCTTATTTCAGAAAATCAAGTTTTCTGAAATAAGGGTGATATAATCTTGATAGTATTTCAAAAAAGGAGAGATGATAGATGAAAAAGGAAAGAGCAGGAACTTTAAAAAAACAATTGTCAGGGGACATGGCATATTTTTCTTTTTATCCTTCCAAATTACCTCCAAATCCGTTAATAGAAGTTGACAGTGATATTACAGAGAAATTAATAAAGGCTCATAAAGTATTAGCAATACTTGATGATAGAGCGACCAATATCCCTAATATTGATTTGTTTATTTCCATGTATGTTCAAAAAGAGGCACTTCTTTCATCGCAAATTGAAGGTACACAGGCAACATTAGAAGATATTTTTAATCCCAATATCGATGAAAACATCAATGCAGATGTGGATGATGTTGTTAACTATATTAAAGCTAGCAAATATGCAATAAAAAGATTGGAAACATTACCTTTGTGTAATTGATTGCTTTTAGAGACTCATAAAGTATTGCTATCCGGAGTAAGGGGAAAAGAAAAAAATCCCGGAGAGTTTCGACAAAGCCAAAACCGGATAGGTGGGGCAGGTTCTACGATAAAAACAGCAAGGTATATACCGCCGAATGTTTTATCCATGAAAGAGTCTTTGTCCGATTTAGAAAAATACATGAATGCAGAGGATGCGTTAGATGATTTAATCAGAATCGCACTTATTCATTATCAGTTTGAATCTATACATCCATTTTTAGATGGAAATGGACGCATTGGAAGATTACTAATCGTGTTATACTTACTGGAGAAAAAAGTCATAAAAACGCCATCTTTATATTATAGAAGAGTACGAGATGAGATCAGAATACACCGATATCAGAGAGTACCTATACAAAGATGGCGATATGTGTGGATATTTATTTCGCTGTCTACACTGCGGTAAATACCACATCTATGTCGATGCGAGTTAATTTGTACGGTTGATAGGTGAATCTGGCATATTAAAGCGAAAGACGAATTTGGAGGAATTTTAATGAAGATATATCCATATTTTTTGATAGGAATAAAGCAGACATGGGACAATAATCTCTTTAAAATTGTGCTATTTACAGTTGGAACTGTCCTTCTTGTATCGTTGATACGCAAGCTTGTGATGGTCAGCAAGAGTGGCGGAAAATTTTCAGAGCCTATGCATATCGCCAATGGAAATTTATATATTCATAGCGGTATTGTTCCGGGGAACCGAGTGATTCCTTTGAAGGAGCTCGAAGCGGTTGATATACACTTTGTGCGCGAAAGGCATCTAAATGGTCACAGATATTTTATAGAGTTTGTGAGAAAAAAGGGAGAAACAAGGGTATCATTATTGGAAAGGATAAGGGTACTGAAGAGAGACTGTCTCAGATTAAGAAGCAGCTGAAGAAGAACAGAGTGAAGGTTCACGAGATAAAGTAAGTGAAGGAAAATAGGTTAATGATAGTGGAAACTAAGAAAAAATCGGTTCCTTGGAAAGAAGGGAAAGTCATATCGGTGTACCTTCGAGATGGGAGATACATATTGGCGCAGATGGTAAAATCGCCATACATGGTTTTCTTTAACCTTTTTAGCGAGGATAACTCGTGGGAAGGTGTGACTTTGTCAACTGATAAGGTGCTGTTCTGTCATGCGGTTACGCGTCAGTGGAAAGCGCACAGTCCCATCGAGCGCATTAAAGGTGTAGAGTCGCTTTCTGACTACGAGCTTCCAACCAGATGGATTCATACAGAAGGGCTCGGTCACAGAAGTCGAGAAATTATCGTTGATGGAGTAAAGCGAAGTGTGGTAATTCTCGGTACACGACTAGCATTGGTTGAAAGAGATATGATAGATAATAGCAAGAACAATGCACCGTGCGGACTCTATCATACGATGGTTAAGTCTGATTTAAAAGAAGCAGATTGGCCGATGGTGGAAAATATAGAAACAATGTCAGTCGAGATGTACCCGGGCTTGAATGAGCGGCTATACTTGTGTAGCCTTCTGGGGAAAAATGTAAATCCGGAGCTTGAGATTTACCTCGGTAGACCGATTCCGGAAGTATATAACACATATGTAAAGATAATGTGCGGAGACAAAATCCCCGATTACTGTTAATACGACGAATTAAAATCAACACCTAGTTAAACCCCTTGAATCCGGAAGATGAAAAGGGTATTATACTGGGCACAGATTAATGGATTTAACCATGGTAAATCAAAATAAATCGAAGGAAATGGGAGGACACAATGGGAAATAGAGAAATGAAAGTTAGAGTTAATATGCCGGTACTCCCCGAGAGATTAGGGGGATACACAGTTACAGCAAATAGGTTCGACGACATGTTCCTAAAGCTCTTCGACAAAGAGCCTTACGGAATCAACTCGGAGATTAACCTTATCGCCGGGGACGAGAGAACTAGCGTTGAAACCTTGGATATAGATAGAGGTGGAAGCTGCATGAGCATCAGCCTCAAGATTGGATATCCAGAAGCATTTACTTCAGGTGAAGTGCTAAGTAGACTTGCTGATGCGGTTGTGCCTTATAAGTGTGGCGTCGAGAAGATAGCGTAGATATTAAATGAAATCGGATGAAGCCCATAAAAGTTTACATATAGAGCGAAAAATAGCATGTAAATAGCGATAAAATGACTCAGACACTCGATAAATCACATGTAAACGTGATATATTTAATGGGATTGTGCATTTGCGAGAACAAAACGGTAATAGGAAGGATATACTATAGTTCGTTTCCTTATTGTGTTGGAGAGATTGAGTACTTATGCCCGGAGTGTATAGCTAGTGGTGAGGCAGCTAAAGAATTCGATGCGGAATTCGTGCAGGATGCCGAATGGGAAGGAGAAGTCGAAGGAGTTATTTGAAAGAACTCCAGGCTATATGAGCTGGCAGGGAGAGCACTGGCTATCATGCTGTAACGACTACTGCGCATATCTAGGAACAGTTGGCACAAAGGAGCTTGAGGAGATGGGTATTGCAGATGAGGTTATAGAAGAGTACGAGATGAGATCAGAATATACCGATATCAGAGAGTACCTATACAAAGATGGCGATATCTATGTCGATGCGAGTTAATTTGTACGGTTGATAGGTGAATCTGGCATATTAAAGCGAAAGACGAATTCGGAGGAATTTTAATGAAGATATATCCATATTTTTTGATAGGAATAAAGCAGACATGGGACAATAATCTCTTTAAAATTGTGCTATTTACAGTTGGAACTGTCCTTCTTGTATCGTTGATACGCAAGCTTGTGATGGTCAGCAAGAGTGGCGGAAAATTTTCAGAGCCTATGCATATCGCAAATGGAAATTTATATATTTATAGCGGTATTGTTCCGGGGAACCGAGTGATTCCTTTGAAGGAGCTCGAAGCGGTTGATATACACTTTGTGCGCAGAAGGCATCTAAATGGTCACAGATATTTTATAGAGTTTGTGAGAAAAAAGGGAGAAACAAGGGTATCATTATTGGAAAGGATAAGGGTACTGAAGAGAGACTGTCTCAGATTAAGAAGCAGCTGAAGAAGAACAGAGTGAAGGTTCACGAGATAAAGTAAGTGAAGGAAAATAGGTTAATGATAGTGGAAACTAAGAAAAAATCGGTTCCTTGGAAAGAGTTTTCCGGAATGATAAGAGAATGCAAAAAGGAAATATAGATATAGTATTAACTAAAGGTATAAGTTGTTTTGATTATGATACTAAAGATGAATTAGAAGCTATAAGAAAATTCAAACCGTGGGAAAAAGAATTATTTTTGTGAAAGATAAAATTGATACCGAAACGGTAAATGATGAACTATAAATAATTGGAGAAGTGAAAATATGCGTTGAGGATTGAAACACAGGGTAGAGAATGGAATATCAGGATTATATAGTAGAGTTTGCTATGGCTATAAAAAAGGTAAAAATGGCATGCTTGTCATTGATGAAGTAGAAGCAAAAGTCGCAAGAAATATTTTTGATTGGTATTTAGAAGGACTGAGCATTGGTGGGATTATAAATAGGCTTGAAGAAAAGAAAATCAAGATACCTAAAGGGAAAAAGCGTTGGAGTAAAAGAGCAATTTGAAGCAGTTCAACTTGAAATGGTATCTCGCAACAATATGGAAGTTTTAGAAGACGGAACAGTGCATAGAAAGAATAAAAAATATAGTTCGAAGAAAGGTGTCAAATCATGATGGAAAACTTAAAATATAGATTATGGTATTCATTAATCTTATGTTTCAGAAAATTTATGGGATTGTTATTTTTCGTTTATGAAATTGTAAGATACCCAATTAAAAATATTTCAATATGGTTAGTGGGATCTTGAATTTACACTCTAAATGCAACAATTAAATAATGACTCATAGCCTTGGTATAGTGGTGTTTGAGAAGACATCCCATTACCCAAGGAGGAACTATGAGTCATTGCAAATATCTTACATTAAATGATAGAAATAAGATAGAGGTTTGAAATGCGACGGGATATTTTGAGGATGAATATGGTGTTTGTGCGGATGCTATCACAAGCATATTGGATTCCGGCTATGATTTAATGAAGCTGAGATAACAGGATATTATAAAAAACTCACAGAGTTATACCATCAATAAGTCAGATAATAATATAGATTTCCGTTTAGTAAGAAATTGAAAAGTCTACTTTGATAATACCGAATAAAGTTTGATCATAGATATGATAAATCAACGTGGTATCACCTATGTTATTCATCATGCTAGTCCATGGCAATTTTCTTATAAACAAGATATTTTAGAAAAGAGAGATGATATTATTAATTATTATCGTATTCAAACTTAATAATCATTAAAAAAGGAACAATCGTTCCTTTTTTAGCCTTTATTGTAATTATCAAGTGATTTAATTAAGAATGGCATGGCTTGTTCAAAGTTAACCCCATAGGTATTATAATTTTCTTCTTCCAATGTCTTATGAATAGACTCTTTCACATAATCACAAGCAAGGGTCATAGCTTTTAACAATGATAAACCTTGTATAAGTCCACCACTGAAAGTACTTGCCCAAATATCACCAGTACCATGGAAATGTCTCGGTTCTTCTTGATTGAAGTAACTCGTGAAGGTATCGCTATCTTTTTCATATGCATAAGCACCAATAGAGCCATGTTCAAATTGAATACCTGTAAGAATAGCAGTAGGACAACCAAGGTCGGTTAGTTTACGCAAAACATCTTGAATATAAGCTTCATCATATTTTTCTTGATAAGGAATGTCTAATAAGAAGGATGCTTCCGTAAGATTGGGGACAATTATATCTGCAACAGCGCATAATTCACCCATTTTATGAGCAAATGGAACATCAAATCCGGGGTATAATTCACCATTATCTGCCATGCATGGATCGACAACCTTTAAAGCATTTTTGCCGAATTGATTAAATAAATTTTGTGCTAACTCAATCTGAGCAAAGGACCCTAAGTATCCAGTGTATACTCCATTAAATGAAAAGCCTTCTTTTTGCCAATGGGCAAGAATCGGTTCAACTTCTCTTGTTAAATCATGAAAGGTGAATTCTGAAAACATGGTATGAGTAGATAATACAGCAGTAGGGATAACAGCTGTTTCAATACCTATTGCCGAAAGAATTGGTAAAGCAACCGTTAATGAACACTTTCCTACACAGGAAACATCCTGCATTGTAATAATTTTTTTCATATAAACTATTCTCCAATACCATCATTATAATGGTTTTGTATGAAAATACCATTGCATGATAGTATTCTTATACAGAATTAGTTGTGTTGAGAGAGATAAGTTAGAATGAAAGTAACAAAAGAAAGTTATCATTAGGGGAAAAATAGGGCATATGAAAAGGCATGAAATATCGATTATTGATATGAACTAATCCTATTTCTACCATTGGAAATTTTTAGAAGATATTCTAAATGAGGAAAGGACACAACGAAATAGAAAATCCTTTGTGCAACAAAGAATTAAGAGAAATGAAACTATTTATCTAATTATAAGTGTATTATTATAAGAGCGATGATGAGTAAAAAAGAGAATTTCAGTTATATGAAGTTATTTTTTGAAATGATGCTAATCAGTGCATTTACTTTTGGGGGTGGATTTGTCATCATCAGCATGATGAAAAAGAAATTTTGTGAAGAATTGCACTGGGTTGGGGAAGATGAGGTGCTGGACATGACCGCAATTGCTCAATCTGCGCCAGGAGCTCTTGCTGTTAATAGTGCGATTATTTTTGGGTATCATGTTGCCGGAATTACGGGTGTTTTGTTATCTACTCTTGCGATAATTATTCCGCCAATAGTTATCATTACAATTGTTTGTATGATATATGAGGCATTTTCTACTAATGCGGTAGCACAAACAGCTTTACGTGTTATGCGTGCAGGTATAACAGCAATAATTATAGATGTTGTTATTGATCTTGGAAGTTTAGTGATTCATGCAAGGAATAGAATTCATATTTTTTTGATGTCGGTTGCATTTATAGCAGTCTATTTCTTTAGTATTGGTACCATTACAATTATTTTATTATTTATTATTTTGGGTATTGCAATGAATTTCTTAAAAGGGGAGATATCATGATATTTATTGAAATGTTTCTAACCTATTTTCAAATTGGCTTGTTTTCATTTGGTGGTGGTTATGCTGCAATGCCACTTATTCAGTCTCTTGTGGTCGAAGGCAAGAAGTGGTTAACTTTTTCGGAATATTCGGATTTAGTAACAATCGCAGAAATGACACCGGGACCTATAGCTGTTAATAGCGCGACATTTGTTGGGCAGAAGATAGCCGGCATGCCCGGAGCGATTGTTTGTACACTGGGTTGTATTACACCATCTTTGCTTATTGTCCTATTGCTGGCATGGGCATACAAAAAATATCGTGGATTATCAATTGTTCGGA
The DNA here is from genome assembly GCF_019798045.1 of Bulleidia sp. zg-1013. NCBI lineage: Bacteria > Bacillati > Bacillota > Erysipelotrichia > Erysipelotrichales > Erysipelotrichaceae > Bulleidia > Bulleidia sp. zg-1013. The sequence continues at coordinate 2,735 of NZ_JAGXEX010000016.1, read as the reverse complement.
ATATCTTAGAAGAAGTACGATTGGCAGTAATTGCAATGATTGCTGGAGTGGGTATAACTATTTTATTGTTATCCTGTTTTAAAATTCATTCACTTTGGCACATAACTAATGCAGATATACAGTGGGTAGAACTAGTCTTATTTGTGGTGTCACTTATCTTGTTGCGTAAAAAGAAAGTTGGTCCAGTACAAATTATTTTTGGGACAGCAGTAATTGGAACATTTGTTTACACAATGATTTTATAAATAATTCACTTTAAGAAGGTTGCCATTACCTCGTGTTATAAGGCTAGCTTTTTTATAATGGAACGGATGATAAGTTGTATTCTTAAAATTCAAGAAAAAAGTATTTGTTCATTGAATAAAAAAAGTAAAAGGAATAATTCCAGTGCATCGAAGATAAGAAAACAGATAGATTGATTTTTAAAACCCCCAAAAAGCAATTTATCTCTGAAAATAATCTATAGTTTAACCAGTTGAAAATCACTTATCATGATTTCTACGGAATTGATTCGGTGAAACACCATTCTTGTCTTTAAAATACTTGTACAGGATATTAAGATTAGAAAAACCAGTATTCTCAGCAATTTTTTCAATCGTTAAGGAACTGTTCAGAAGATATTTTTCAACCTCTAAAATTTTATTATCAATTTGAATTTCTTTAAATGTTTTGCCATAGTTCTTCTTTAATAAGTTAGACAAATATTTTTCATGATAGCCAAATAGCTTAGCCACTTGTGTTAAAGTAGCTGTTTTGTAGTTATTGTTCAAATAATTAACGATATTAAAAACATGATTGGATTTTTGATCGGAAAAATGAACCGTTGAAGTCAAATAATCGTTTTTAGGATTGAACAATTCAAGTAAGATGATAGAAAAATAGTTTTGAATAGAATACAACTTATAAGGATTATCTTCATAGTATTCAATTAATAAATATTGAAATAAGTGTCTAATTTTTGGATTTTTAGCAGTCTTAAAAATAATGTAGTTATCATGACTTTCATTGGAGTAAAGAGCCTTGTTCATAAAAGTAGATAAAGTATTGTTCGTATTGACCGTTAAAAGTGATTTGAAATAATCATTGGACATAACAATATTGATGATAATATCTTTGAATTTCGGTTTCATCTTAGCTCTTACAACCTGTGTATCAAAGAAACAAATATCTCCTTCTTCAAGAATAATTTCTTTATCTTCAATAAAATACGCACATTTACCTGAATAAATATAATTCACATTCAAATTGGTAAAGATATGAAAAGGCATAAAATTATAACGAGAATCCTTACGAATGAATAAAGGTGAATTTTCTAATTGCCTTGTTGTAACCTCAATCACTTCTTTTCCTTTAATAAACTTTCTTTTTGAATAGCCCAGTTCATACTTTTTGGAATAACTACCAGCATGACTAAGGTAATACAATTCATTTTCAGTATGTGTAAATAGTTTTTTTTCTAAGTTTTTAATTTCTTGATCCATAAAAATATTATATCTTACTTTTTGATAAGAAATACCTTTCTTTCTGGAATTTAGATGAGGATATTTATGAGGTAGAATAAAATTGTTAAGGGATAAAGGAGGAACATACTATGGGGAAAGATTATTCTGCATTGGCTGCTGACATTGTTAAGCATGTTGGTGGAAAAGAGAATGTTATTGATTTAAGACATTGTGTTACTCGCCTTCGCTTCAAACTAAAAGATGAATCGAAAGCAGATACAGAGTATCTTAAAAAACGTGAGGGTATTGTTACGGTTGTACAAGCGAGTGGTCAATACCAAGTGGTGATTGGTAATCATGTTCCGGATGTTTATGCTGCTGTCGTAAAAGAAGGCATTACGGTTGGCAGAGAAGTAGAGGAAGAAGAATTCGTTGTCACAAAAGGAAATATTTTCAACCGATTAATTGATGTGATTTCGGGTATTTTCCAACCAGTATTAGGGGCTATGGCCGCCGCCGGTATTATCAAGGGTGTTGTTGCACTGTTGAAAGCAGTGTGGGCTATTACTCCACAAAATTCAATCTTGGCTTTATTGTTAAACGCCGCCGGCGATGGATTGTATCAATTTTTACCGATTATTTTGGCTATTACAGCCGCAAGAAAATTCAAAATGTCTGAATTTACCGCTACAGCTATTGGAGCGGCATTAGTATATCCCACTTTACCGGCCGGTGTTGCCGCTTTGAAAAAGGTAGGAATAACAACGATATTTGGTATTCCATTTAGCTTACCGACAGCCGGTAATTACTTATCTACCGTTGTGCCAATTATCTTAGCTATTTGGTTTGCGTCACATATTGAAAGAATTGTAAAGAAACATTCACCGGACTTCATCAAGATGTTTCTAGCACCATTCGTAACAATCATTTTAACAGTTCCACTATCATTTATGATTATTGGACCGGTTGCTAATATCCTTTCCGATCTTCTTTCGCAAGGATTCACGAGTATTTTATCTTTCAGTCCAATTTTATATGGCTTCGTAATGGCCGGTATGTGGCAAATCTTGGTTATGTTTGGCTTACACTGGGCAATTGTTCCTTTAGGAATTTTGCAGTTCTCGCAAAATGGATGGGCGACAATTTTAGTTCCTAACGCTATTGTTGCCTTTACACAAACAGGCGTGCTTTTAGCTATCCTTATGAAGACAAAAGAATCGAAGGTGAAATCACTTGGTTGGCCAGCGCTTATTTCCTCTGTGTTTGGTATCACAGAACCATCGATTTATGGTA
>NZ_JAGXEX010000015.1:0-9794 GCF_019798045.1 Bulleidia sp. zg-1013 | reverse complement strand
GCGAAGTGGCCACACCTGTTCCCATCCCGAACACAGAAGTTAAGCACTTCAGCGGCAAAAATAGCCCTTTGGGTGAATCGAGCTCGTTGCCGGGTCTATTTTTTTTATCCTTTTTTTACTTTATAATTTGTTTTTATGAGGTATAATTTTCAAGGTGAATAGTATGAAAACATATACATATACAAGTCATTCCATGAAAGAAACATTTTCTCTAGGAGAAAAGATTGGAAAACACGCTTTTGAAGGTTTCCTTCTTTTATTAGATGGCGATTTAGGTGCTGGTAAAACTTCTCTAACAAAGGGAATTGGAAAAGGACTGGAAGTAACGAAAACAATCACTTCTCCTACTTTTAATATCCAAAAAATTTACAAAGGAAGAATTACCTTAAATCACATAGATGCTTATCGTTTAGAAGGTATTGTTCAAGATCTCGGTTTTGACGAATACTTTAATGAAGAAGCAGTTACGGTGATTGAGTGGAGTCATTTTATGTCCTATTTATTACCCGAGAAATATTTGAATTGTACCATAACCATTCGAGCGGATGATTCACGTGTGTATCATTTTGAAGCAAATGGAAAACCATATGAGGATTTTTTGGAGGTGCTAAAATGATTACACTATGTTTAGATACAAGTATGCAATATCTAGTACTAGGTCTGATGAATGATCAACAAATTCTGGCGAAAATTCAAAAAGAAATTCCCAAAAGGCAATCAGAAGAAATCTTTGTTGAGCTTAATCGTTTGTTGGAAATGGCCCAATTAGATGTGGATGACATTGAGGCTCTTGTTGTCACAAATGGTCCAGGATCGTACACAGGTGTTCGTATTGCTTTAACAATCGCAAAAGTGTTTGCGAGCTTGAAAAAGCTTCCTTTCTATACCATCAGTTCCTTGCAATTGTTAGCAGGAAAGGAAAGTGGTCAAGTGATATTAGATGCGCGAGGGAAGCGTGTTTATACAGCTGTATATGACCATGGTAATCCTATGACAGAGGAAACTATTCAATTTATAGAAGATTTGAATTTAAAGGCAAACTTCATTGGTGATTTACAGCTCATAGGTCAGGAAAGGTCTAACTTAGATTTGGTGCAACACTTCTTTGATTTGAAAGATAAGTGGGTGTTACAGGAAGATGTAGATTACGTAAAGCCAAACTATCTAAAGGCGAATGGGGCTTATTTGGTTAAATGATGATTCATCCGGTTACTAATAAAGACTTATCACGCATTACCGAGATTGATCAAGGCGCCTTCAAAAATGGATTTTGGTCAAAAGAAAACTATGAAAATGAATTCGAAAATAATCCATACGCAAATCTTTATGTGTATAAAAAAGGAGAAATTCTTGGCTTTATTGATTTCTGGATTAGCTTTGAAATAGGGGATATAACACGCATTGCGGTTGATCCAAATTATCAAAGAAAAGGTATTGCTAAGGAATTATTAGAGTTTGCTTTAATGCAAATGAAAAAAGAAAATTGTGAATATTGTCAATTGGAAGTTCGCTCCAGCAATCAAGCCGCGATTTCTCTGTATGAAAAATTCGGTTTTGAAAAAATCAATATTCGTAGTCATTATTATGAAAATCAAGAAGATGCTTTAGTTATGAACAAAGTGCTTTAGGAGGATGTTTATGGCAAAAATATTAGCCATTGAAAGTAGCTGTGATGAAACAGCTTGTGCCATTATTGAAGATGGTCATGTGGTATTGAGTAATGTGGTTTCAACTCAAATTGATACTCATAAGCAATTTGGTGGGGTAGTACCTGAAGTCGCTTCCCGTCTTCATGTTGAAAAAATATCCATTGTTATTAAAGAGGCTTTAGAAAAAGCCGGTATGTCTGTTCAAGATGTGGATGCGATTGCCTATACCAAAGGGCCTGGTTTAATCGGTTCTTTGCATGTCGGGGTTCAAGCGGCTAAAACACTGGCTTGGATGTATAAAAAACCGATGTTACCGACGAATCACATGGCAGGACATATCTATGCGAATGCCTTTGTGAAAGAGCTGAAATTTCCATTATTAGCTTTGGTAATTTCAGGTGGTCATAGTCAATTGGTTTGGATGAAGGAAGAGTATTCCTTTGAAATTATTGGTGATACCTTAGATGATGCAGTTGGTGAAGCTTATGATAAGGTTTCTCGTGTATTAGGAACGGGTTATCCGGGTGGACCGGTTATTGATAAGCTAGCGAAACAGGGTAAGGAACATTATTTCTTAAAAACCCCAAAAACGGATGGCACTTATGATTTTAGCTTCTCGGGTTTGAAGTCTTCTGTTCTTCAGTTGATTCAAAGGGAGGAAAAGCTCGGTAATCCTTTGGTAAAAGAAGATGTTGCGTTTGCGTTTCAAGAAGTAGCGATTCATTCCTTAGTGGATAAGACAGTCGTCGCTATACGAGATAAAAAGCCGGCGATGCTCGTTTTGGCAGGTGGTGTTTCCGCTAATTCGCGTTTAAGAGAAGTGATGGTGGAAAAGATGCAAGCTTTCCCGGAAACAGACTTGATACTACCACCGTTATCGGTATGTATGGACAATGCGGCAATGATTGGCGCAGCGGCTTGGGTTGCTTGGCAGCGACAAGAATTTGGCACATGGGAAGATTCAGCGGATTCAAGCATGGAATTGTCTGTTTAGGATTTCACAAATGAAATATTTTGGAATAGAATAAAGACGGTGATAATTATGAATGATAAGAATGAAAAGAATGTTCCACGTGCAACTTTACAACGTTATCCTTTATATCTAAAAGCTTTGCGTAAACTTCAAGAAGATGGAACCACACGTATTATGTCCCGTGAATTAGCGGAATTGGTTTCAATTGAGCCAACAACAATTCGTCGTGATTTCAGCTTTATTGGTAACCTTGGAAAACAAGGATATGGTTATGATGTTGAACGTTTAATTGAAATTTTCTCAGAAGAGTTAGGGGTTAATTTTGATGAGAAGATTATTTTAATCGGAGCCGGTAACTTAGGAAGAGCTTTATTGAACTACAATCATTGGAATCATGTGGTCGGAACCATTGTCTGTGCTTTTGATTTAGCGCCAAGTGCGGATGAAATCGGAGGTATTCCCGTATATCCATTGAGTGAGTTAAACCGTTATATGCCAAAAGGAACAAGAATTGCGATTTTGACAATTTCGCAAGATGTGCAAGCAACGGTGAATTTATTAATAAAAGCAGGGATTGAAGGTTTTGTGTCCTTTGCTATGGATCATTTTTCGGTTCCAAGTCATGTGTCTGTACGACACATTGATGTCGTTTCAAAGATTCAAGAATTAGTTTTTGAAACAAATGAAAAGCAACAAAATAAAGGAGTTTAGAAAATAATGTCAAGTGAAATGAGTATTCGCGATATTTATCGCCTAACAAAATCAGAAGTTGAATTGGAAAAAGATCAAGTTGAATATGTTCAACTACAAGGTTGGATTCGTACAAACCGTGCAGGAAAGAATGTATCGTTCATTTCTTTAAATGATGGAACTTCTTTCAATAATGCGCAGATTGTGTATGATGCGGATACTTTGAGTAACTATGAAGAGGTTTCTAAATATTTAACAGGTACAACCATCTCTGTGACTGGAAAGCTGGTTTTAACACCGGAAGCGAAACAACCTTTTGAGGTACAAGCAAAAGAAATTAGTTTAGAAGGTGTAGCGGATAACACGTATCCTCTACAAAAGAAGCGTCATAGCTTAGAATACTTAAGAGAAATATCTCATTTAAGACCAAGAACGAACACTCTTTCAGCTGTTTTTAGAGTACGCTCAGTTTTAGCGATGGCTATTCATACCTTTTTTCAAGAACAGGGCTTTGTGTATGTAAACACACCAATTATTACCGGCGCTGATGCAGAGGGAGCTGGTGAAACATTTACAGTTACAACCCAAACCGATGACCATTACGAAGAAGATTTCTTTGGTAAGCATGCTAGTTTAACTGTATCTGGTCAACTACAAGCCGAAGCTTTTGCACTGGCTTTTAGAGATGTGTACACGTTTGGACCAACCTTTAGAGCAGAAGAAAGTAATACCACCATTCATGCGGCTGAATTTTGGATGATTGAGCCGGAAATGGCTTTTGCGGATTTGGCATATGATATGGATGTTATTGAAGATATGATTAAATTCTGTATCGATTATGTGCTGGAAATGTGCCCGGAAGAAATGAATTTCTTTAATGAACGCATTGATACAAGCCTATTAGAACGTCTAAATCATGTTCGTAATTCTGATTTTAGGAGAATGTCATATACAGAAGCAATTGAAATCTTAAAGAAAGCTGATGTAAAATTTGAGAACAATAAGATTGAGTGGGGTATGGATTTAAATACCGAACATGAACGGTACTTAACCGATCAAGTAGTGAAGGGTCCTGTCTTTTTAATGGATTATCCAAAAGAAATTAAGGCTTTCTATATGCGTGAAAACGAAGATGGAAAGACGGTTGCGGCAGCTGATTTATTGGTGCCATCCGTCGGTGAATTGGTTGGTGGGTCGCAACGTGAAGAACGCTTGGAAATCTTAGAAAAGAAGATGAAAGAATTGGGCATGAACTTGAATAGCTACCAATGGTACTTAGATTTACGCCGTTATGGTGGTTGTGAACATGCCGGATTTGGTTTAGGCTTTGAGAGATTTGTGATGTATGTGACGGGAATGAAGAACATTCGTGATGTGATTCCTTTTGCCCGCACACCAAAGAATTTAGATTTCTAGGATGGCTTAACCATCCTTTTTTCAGGAGTGAGAGATGTTATATCAAGTTAGTAAAGCCAAAAAATCTTTTGCTGGAAATGATGTGTTTGAAAACGTCAATTTCATGGTCAAGGGAACAGAAAAAATAGCTTTGGTCGGTCGCAATGGTTGTGGCAAGACTACTTTTCTACGTTGTGTAACAAAAGAAGAGCAATTTGATGAAGGAACCGTCAGTCAACAAAATGGCACAAACATTGGCTACCTTTCTCAGAAGGTTTTTGCGAGAGATGAAGCGACGGTGAAGGAAGAACTTTACCAAATTTTTTTGCCTTTATTTCAAATTGAAAAAGAAATGAACCAATTAGCTATGAAAATGGCAGAGGATCATAGTGAAGAAATATTGAATAAATACGCACGACTTCAAGAACAATTTGAACAAAAGGGGGGATATACTTGGGAAAGTGAATTGCTGTCAGTCTTTACTCGTTTTGGTTTTGAAAAGGAAGATTTAAAGAAAAGCATTGGTACTTTTTCAGGTGGTCAGAAAACACGACTGGCTTTTGTTCGATTATTGTTATCAAAACCAGATTTACTCTTATTAGATGAGCCAACCAACCATTTGGATGTAGAAGCCATTGAATGGTTAGAAGGTTATATCAAAAACTATCCAAAAGCTGTTTTAATTGTTTCCCATGACCGTATGTTTTTAGACCACACCGTTGATGTGGTTTACCATATGGAATTTGGGACAATGAAGCGTTACCCGGGAAATTATTCGCATTTTGTTCAAGAAAGAGAAAATGATTTAGAGCGCCAACAAGCCGCCTACAACCGCCAACAAAAAGACATTCAGCGTCTACAAACTTTAATTGAAAAGTTCCGTTATAAAAAGAACAAAGCCGCCTTTGCTCAAAGTAAAATTAAATATTTGGAGCGAATGGAAAGAATTGATCCTGTTAAAAAAGGTCAAAGGAATTTTCATGCTCATTTTAAAGCCCGTTTAAAAGGTGGAGAACAGGTCTTAACAGTTGATTGTCTAAAGATAGGGTATAATCATGTCTTAAATGAATTCTCCTTTAAGGTCCGACGAGGTGATCGAATTGCGATTATGGGACCAAATGGAACCGGGAAATCTACTTTGATGAAAACCTTAATGGGAAAAATTCCTGCTTTAGGAGGTTCTTTCTTATTTGGTCATCAAATTGAAAAGGGATATTTTGATCAGCAGTTAGCTCAGTTTTCAAGTGATAAAACGGTGATTGAAGAAGTTTGGGATGAATATCCGGAATTGGATCGAACTCAAGTGCGTTCGGCGCTAGGGCAATTCTTATTCTCGGCAGATGATGTTTTTAAAGAGGTTCGAGTTTTATCCGGTGGTGAAAAGGTTCGCTTGTCATTTGTAAAACTTCTCTTAGAAGAAGCGAACACTTTATTGTTGGACGAACCGACCAATCATTTGGATATTCCAGGGAAAGAGGCTTTAGAGGAAGCGTTAAGTTGTTTTGATGGCACGATTATTTTTGTGTCACACGATCGTTACTTCATTCAACAAATTGCGGCAAGTATTCTTGAATTGCGAGATAATGAAGCCGTGTTCTATCCACAAACGTATGAGGAATACCATTTGCATAAACAAGAATCCATTCAAGAAGAAGTTAAACTTGAAAAGTCAAAAGAGGTGAAAAAAACCTCCGGTTTATCTCCGAATGGAATACGGAGAAAATTAAAGCATCTTGAGGAACAAATCTCGAAAAAGGAAGAAGAGTTAGAGGCAATGCGTGAGCTTCGATTTGAACCGGAATATTATCAGGATTATCATAAGATGAATTTATTGGATATGGATATTGATGATATTCACAATGAAATTGCTCATTTGGAAAAAGAATGGGAAGAGTTATTTGCAGAAAGTGAAGTTTAAGTCCGGTATAGAACTGGACTTTGTCGGTTTAGAAAAGGCTTATTTTGTGCTATTCTGAGTATGTGAATTCTATAAAGGAGGACAAGTTAATGACAGAATTATCACCGCTTCAAAAAGCTCGCTATGAATACAAGCCAAAACTTCCTAAAATGTTGAGAAACGGTATTGGGGAAATTTGTGTTAAAGAGGGTGAAGAAACACAAAGTGTAGCGGATCAAGAAAAGATTAAAGCTTTATTTCCAAATACTTATGGCAAAAAGGAAATTACTTTTGAAAAGGGTGTGAATACTTCAGTTGCTAAGAAACAAGTGGTTGGTGTGATTTTATCAGGTGGTCAAGCACCTGGTGGTCATAATGTGGTTTGTGGATTATATGATGCTCTAAAGGCAACGAGTAAAGAGAATATTTTGTACGGATTTAAGAATGGTCCTAGTGGATTAATCGAAGATGATTATGTTGAATTCGATGATGCCCTTATTGATCAATATCGTAATACGGGTGGATTTGATATTATCGGTTCCGGTCGTACAAAGTTAGAAACCGAGGAACAATTCAAAGTTGTTTCTGAAGTTTGTGCAAAACATGGTATGACCGCTATCGTTATTATTGGTGGTGATGATTCCAATACGAATGCGGCTGTTTTAGCAGAATATTTTGCGTCTCATAACACAGCTGTTCAAGTGATTGGTTGTCCAAAGACGATTGATGGTGACTTAAAGAACGAAGATATTGAAATTTCATTTGGTTTTGATACAGCCACTAAGACTTATTCAGAAGTGATTGGTAATATTGAACGTGATGCTAACTCAGCTAAGAAATACTGGCATTTTGTGAAGGTTATGGGTCGTTCTGCTTCGCATGTGGCTTTGGAATGTGCCTTAGAAACACAACCAAATATTTGTTTAATCTCAGAAGAGGTTGCGGAAAAGAAAATGTCTTTATCGCAAATTGCAAACTATATTGCGGACGCAGTTGAAAAGCGTGCGACTAAGGGAATGAACTTCGGGGTTGCGATTATTCCTGAAGGTGTGGTTGAATTTGTGCCTGAATTCTCGGCTTTAATTGCTGAAATCAATGAACTGTTAGCAGGTTCTAAGGCGGGTGAATTCAATATGTTGGCTTCTTGGGATGAAAAGTATGCCTTTATTAAGAAAGGTTTATCGGATGATTCTTTCAAAGTATTCGCAATCTTACCGCAAGCTATCCAGCAACAATTATTCTTAGAAAGAGATCCGCATGGTAATGTGCAAGTGTCCTTGATTGAATCGGAAAAGTTATTCTCGGCTTTAGTGAAAGATGTCCTAGAACAAAGAAAAGTAGCTGGTACTTATCATGGTAAGTTCAATGCTTTACATCATTTCTTTGGTTATGAAGGTCGTTGTGCTTTCCCATCTAATTTTGATGCGGATTATTGTTACTCATTGGGATACAACGCGTTCATGTTGATACAGTATGGTTATAATGGTTACTTATCTAAGGTATCGAATTTATCGATGCCGGCGGATCAATGGGTGGCTGGTGGTATGCCAATCACTAAGATGATGAACATGGAAAGAAGACATGGGGAAGATAAGCCGGTTATTAAGAAAGCCTTGGTTGAATTAGATGGTAAGCCATTTAAGTACTTTGAAGCACATCGTGATGTTTGGGCAGTGGAAACGGCTTATACATATCCCGGTGCTATTCAATACTACGGACCGGCTGAAGTTTGTGATTTAACAACAAGAACATTAGCTTTAGAAAAAGATAAATAACTAAAAAGAACTGCTTGGAATGAAGTGAAAGCTGTTGGTGAAGACTTAAAAACAGTGACCAATTTTACAGTTGCTGTTCAATGAGTCCGCCAACGAAAGAACTTATGCAACTAGCATTAAAGCAAAAACTTGTCATGGTGGAAAACCGGTTCTTAGATTGATGGTGAAATCGTAACAATTATGGCGCTAAATAGAGCAATTAGGTGTGGAAATGTAAATACAGAAAGTGTTTATGATGGCAGAGCTATTTTGTTTATGTAAGATATAAGTTTTTGAAATATAGATAGGGAAAGATCACCCTTATTTCAGAAAATCAAGTTTTCTGAAATAAGGGTGATATAATCTTGATAGTATTTCAAAAAAGGAGAGATGATAGATGAAAAAGGAAAGAGCAGGAACTTTAAAAAAACAATTGTCAGGGGACATGGCATATTTTTCTTTTTATCCTTCCAAATTACCTCCAAATCCGTTAATAGAAGTTGACAGTGATATTACAGAGAAATTAATAAAGGCTCATAAAGTATTAGCAATACTTGATGATAGAGCGACCAATATCCCTAATATTGATTTGTTTATTTCCATGTATGTTCAAAAAGAGGCACTTCTTTCATCGCAAATTGAAGGTACACAGGCAACATTAGAAGATATTTTTAATCCCAATATCGATGAAAACATCAATGCAGATGTGGATGATGTTGTTAACTATATTAAAGCTAGCAAATATGCAATAAAAAGATTGGAAACATTACCTTTGTGTAATTGATTGCTTTTAGAGACTCATAAAGTATTGCTATCCGGAGTAAGGGGAAAAGAAAAAAATCCCGGAGAGTTTCGACAAAGCCAAAACCGGATAGGTGGGGCAGGTTCTACGATAAAAACAGCAAGGTATATACCGCCGAATGTTTTATCCATGAAAGAGTCTTTGTCCGATTTAGAAAAATACATGAATGCAGAGGATGCGTTAGATGATTTAATCAGAATCGCACTTATTCATTATCAGTTTGAATCTATACATCCATTTTTAGATGGAAATGGACGCATTGGAAGATTACTAATCGTGTTATACTTACTGGAGAAAAAAGTCATAAAAACGCCATCTTTATATTATAGAAGAGTACGAGATGAGATCAGAATACACCGATATCAGAGAGTACCTATACAAAGATGGCGATATGTGTGGATATTTATTTCGCTGTCTACACTGCGGTAAATACCACATCTATGTCGATGCGAGTTAATTTGTACGGTTGATAGGTGAATCTGGCATATTAAAGCGAAAGACGAATTTGGAGGAATTTTAATGAAGATATATCCATATTTTTTGATAGGAATAAAGCAGACATGGGACAATAATCTCTTTAAAATTGTGCTATTTACAGTTGGAACTGTCCTTCTTGTATCGTTGATACGCAAGC
>NZ_JAGXEX010000014.1:0-10223 GCF_019798045.1 Bulleidia sp. zg-1013 | reverse complement strand
TACCAAGAAATGGGTCGGTAAAGAAGGAACTTCAGCAACCGTTCATCTTTTAGCAGACGGTCAGAAAGTAGCCGGTGTTACTCTGAATAAGGCTAACCATTGGCAACATACCTTCACCAACCTTGAACAGTACAAGAATGGAAATGAAATCAAGTACACCGTAGAAGAAGAAAAGATGCCACTTTATGACAGCAACCTACAAGGAAATGCGAAAGATGGCTTTATCATCACCAATACCCATGTCCCACCAAAGAAAGAAGTCTTCACAGGTGGCACAACGACCAACATCGATGGTAAGAAGGTCAACCCCGGACAAGAACTGACTTACTCCATTACCTACAAGAACACCAAGGGTAAGGAAGTCGACGCTGTTATCAGCGATAAAGTTCCAGCCCATACCGAATTCGTATCCGCCGATAATGGTGGTCAGTATGCAAATGGAATAGTTAAGTGGACAAAGAAGCTAGCTCATGGCGAAAGCTGGACTGTCAGCTTTAAGGTAAAGGTAGTAGATGATGTAAATGGCGAAGAGTTAAGAAACAAAGCTAAGGTCAATGACGGAACAAATGAGTATGACACCAATGAAACTCATAACCCAACACCAACTGAACCTAAGAAAGAAGTGTTTACAGGTGGCACAACAACCAACATCAATGGTCAGGCAGTCCAACCTGGACAAGAATTGACTTATGCCGTTACCTACAAGAACACGACAGGTAAAGATGTTAAAGCGACGATTAGCGATACCATCCCGGCTCATACAAGCTTCGTATCAGCAGAGAATGGTGGACAGTATGAAAATGGTAAGGTGACATGGACAGCTGATGTCGCTAAAGACAAGAGCGTTACGGTTAAGTTTACGGTCAAGGTAGACAAAGACGTTAACGGAGCACCTTTAACCAACAAAGCCAAGGTCAATGACGGCACAAATGAGTATGACACCAATGAAACTCATAATCCAACACCAACTGAACCTAAGAAAGAAGTATTCACAGGTGGAACAACGACTAACATTGACGGTAAGAAAGTTAATCCATCAGATGAGCTTACTTACGCTATTACCTACAAGAATACGACAGGAGAAGAACGAGATGTAACCATTACGGATAAGCTACCAAAGCATACCACTTTCGTATCTGCTGATAACAATGGTAAGTATGAAAACGGAATGGTTAAGTGGACAAAGAAGCTAGCCAATGGTGAAAGTTGGACTGTCAGCTTTAAGGTAAAGGTAGTAGATGATGTAAATGGTGAAGAGTTAAGAAACAAAGCCAAGGTCAACGATGGTGAAAATGAGTATGACACCAATGAAACTCATAACCCTACACCAACTGAACCTAAGAAAGAAGTGTTCACAGGTGGAACGACGACTAACATTGACGGTAAGGCAGTTCAACCTGGACAGGAACTAACCTACGCCGTTACCTACAAGAACACAACAGGTAAAGATGTCAAAGCGACGATTAGCGATACTATCCCGGCTCATACCAGCTTCGTATCAGCAGAGAATGGTGGACAATACGCAAACGGTAAAGTCACATGGACAGCGGATGTAGAAAAAGGAAAGAGTGTTACGGTTAAGTTTACCGTTAAAGTAGACAAGGACGTGAACGGAACGCCGGTAGACAACAAAGCCAAGGTAAACGATGGTGAAAATGAGTATGATACGAATGAAACTCATAATCCAACACCAACTGACCCTAAGAAAGAAGTATTTACAGGTGGAACAACGACTAACATTGATGGTAAGGCAGTTCAACCTGGACAGGAACTGACTTATGCCGTTACCTACAAGAACACAACAGGTAAAGATGTCAAAGCGACGATTAGCGATACTATCCCGGCTCATACAAGTTTTGTATCAGCAGAGAACGGTGGACAATACGCAAACGGTAAAGTCACATGGACAGCTGATGTCGCTAAAGACAAGAGCGTTACGGTTAAGTTTACGGTCAAGGTAAATAAGGATGTTAACGGAGCCCCTGTCGATAACAAAGCCAAGGTAAATGATGGTGAAAATGATTATGATACGAATGAAACTCATAATCCAACACCGACTGAACCTAAGAAAGAAGTATTTACAGGTGGAACAACGACTAACATTGATGGTAAGAAGGTCAACCCTGGAGATAAACTTACATACGCTATTACTTACAAGAACACAACAGGAGAAGAACGTGAGGTAAGCATTACAGATAAGCTTCCAAAGCATACTGAATTCGTATCGGCTGATAACAACGGCAAGTATGAAAACGGAATGGTTAAGTGGACAAAGAAGCTAGCTCATGGTGAAAGCTGGACTGTTAAGTTCACAGTCAAGGTGAATAAGGACGTTAACGGAGCAACTCTTACTAATACAGCAAGGGTAAACGATGGAGTAAATGATTACGACACCAATACAGTGAAGAATCCAACGCCAAAGACTCCGCAAGTACCGAATACCCCAACACCGAAGAATTCACCAAGAACAGGAGATAGCAGTAATATTGCCCTATTGTTCATGATGTTACTGGCTTCAAGTGCAGGACTAGGTGTGACTTACATGAGAAGAAAAAGAGTGTAAGCATAGGCATAATAAAAAGTTCATTAAAAGAAGTAGATAAAGGCAACAGGAGACAACAGCCCAATTCCTGTTGCCTTTTCTTTTGCATAGGAAAGAATAATTTTTGTAGGATGCGAATGAGTGATGTAAACAAGCAGGAAATAGGACAAGAGGAAGATAGGTATAAGCCAATGAGTATGAAAGAAAAAGTCGCTCTTAAATGAGTGACTTAATTTTCATGGCTACGAATCCATTCTAAAAGATCTTCATAAGTATTTTTGACTGGAAGCGTTACCTAAGATGATGGTGTATAGTTCTTCTTGCGAATAACTTAGATTAATATTGTTGAGTGCAAGAAAAACGAGCATGATATGTGTGCCGGTACGCTTATTGCCATCTACAAAAGGGTGGTTTGAAGGAGTTCAAGTCATAAGCCTACTGCTTTTTGCATGATACTTGGAAATAAGGAAACGTTATCGAATACTTGAAGTGGAGCGTTTAGTGCTGAGTCAAGCATTCCCACATCACGAAGTCCATCTGTTCCATCGCTTCGTTAAAGTCAATGAGAAGGTATTTCGGACAGTTATTTTTTAGAATAATCACAGAGCCATTTTCTTCAACTTTTCTTGCGACTTTAGAGAAGTTTTGATTAGCCTCACTGATAGATACTAAATTATTTGTATTGATGTTCATCCTATCACCTACCTTTCTTTTGGAAGTTGTATAACACAAAATTAGGATAAATTCGACCTAAAATAAAAAAGCCTTTGAAATAAAGACTTTCCATAACTAACAAAGCGGAGAAGAAGGGATTTGAACCCTTGCACGCTTTCACGTCTGCTGGTTTTCGAAACCAGTCCCTTCAGCCTCTTGGGTACTTCTCCATAGCTATAAAATTATAGCATGAAGTTAAGAAAAGTCGAATTGGAATTTTTATTTCGATTTATACAAATGTAGAGATACAGTTGGTGTGAAATCAAGAAAAAAATATAGAGAGAGAAGTCCTGTACAATGAAAGTGACAACCAAACAAAGAAAGGATTCTCTCTATGCCAATAAGTATGGCAAAAACACAACGGTATCTGTCACATACTTTGGAAACAAGATTTCACGCAGTTAAAACGTATCGCTCGGGATTTTCTGTGAAATTTGTTGTTCGTCGCTACAAGATTTCAAAAAGCCTCACTTATGCGTTGGAATTTTCATTTTGATGGAACAATGGACTCGCTAAGAGACCGTTCACATCGTCCAAAAACACTACATCCGAATGCCCACACAACAGGAAAAAACTTGGATAAAGAACGTTATCCATGCTCTCTTTTTCGTTTCCTTCGAAAACAAGGCTTCTATAAGGGAAAGCCGACGAAAAAGAAGGTCTATGTGCCCAAGCCTTACGATACACCGAGACACAACGTAGCATACAAAAGATTCTCTCTTACTTTTTTGGTCTCACATCATTTACAAATGTACAAAAGCGGAACTGTCAAAACTTACATCTTGGATAAGCTCATTACTTGGAAACTTGCAATCAAAATATGATGAGTATAAACAGACAAGACAAGATGAAATAGATAACAAGGCAGAACTCTTTAATCTCTATGAATACATTTCCATTTATCATGACTTGTAAGGAGAAAAGGCAAGAAAGTTAAATCCCTATGCAAGCAATAAAAAGATAGGAGCAGACCTAAGACGATTTTCAAAGGCAAGGATATATCTGAAAGACAATGACCTTAAAACCATAGCCGATTTGCAAGAAAAGATAAGCACACTTCAAGCAAAAAATAAGAATATCAATCAAGATATAAAGGCTAAAACAAAACGAATTGAAAATCTCAATAAGTGCTTTGCCTATGCGGACATCATCAAGGATAACAAACAAATCTTTGAGGAATGGAGCGGTAAATCATTATTCAAAGATAGCTTCTATAATTCTCATAAAGAACAGATAGACAAATACAAAAGAGCAAGGGCAATCATTGAGAAGATAACAGGCTTATCTGCTATTAAGTCTAAAGATTGGCAAAAGGAAATACAAATCCTTGAAGATGAAATTACAAAGTTAAACTATCAAGCTCAATCTATCAAAGGAGAATATGAAAGTATCAATCATATCAAGTATGCAGTTAAGACTGTAAATGATGATTATGGTATAGATTTATCCATTGAGATAGACAAGGCAATTAAGAGAGGAGAAAAGCCAAGCGTTATTGCACAGCTAAAGAAATACCAAGAGCAAGGGGCAAAATATGAGCGGAGAAAAGAAAAAGCAAAAGACTATTATAGGAATGAGGAAAGGTAGTGATTTTTTGAAGAAATAGGGTATAATATCAATAACAAAAGAGTAGCATTTAGGAAATTTGCTGATTTGACATTTCTAAAAATATTTGTTATACTCTCGGTAGATAGAGAGGGTGTCCCACTACCGTTAAAGGTGGAGCATTAAAGAAGGTGTCTCACTACCTATATCCCAAAGGTGAAGCATTAAAGCGAACAGAGAGGATAAAACCTCTCTGTTTTTTTAGGAGAAGGCAATGGCAGAAGCGATTAAATATGGATTTTATACTGTAAATCCTGATTATCTTGAATATCTAAATCAAATAGATTCAGAAGTTTATTACAACCCTTCGTATAGAAATAGTATTAAACCATTTGTTGGAATTATTGTTGGGATAGAAAACTATAATTATTTTATTCCAATATCTTCTGCAAAGGAAAAACACAAAAGATGGAAGAATGTTTCTGATGAGCATTTTTTGATTTATGAAGTAATTGACAATAACATTACTATAACTGGAGATATATACAAATATTACTCTGATGAAGAAAAAATGCACATATTATCTATATTGGATATTAAGAAAATGATACCTGTACCGACCGACTGCTATGAAAGAATTGAATTTGATGATCTTGAGGACATCAGATACAAAGACTTATTTGAAAAAGAATATGCTTTTTGCCTTAAGATAAAAACAAAGGTCTTGAAAAAGGTAGAAAAGTTATACCAAAAGCAAAAGGAAACAGGAATTATCAGAAGAGCCAATTGTAATTTTTTAGAGTTAGAAAGAGCAATGCCGGACTGGAAGTAAAAAACTAAACTATTCATGGTTGATTGAAGAAGTGGAGTAATATCTGCTTCTCTTTCTTATAAGAGGAAGATTTATAAGCGTGATACAAGACAGTGGAAAGGTGTTTTTAGAGCATTACAGATAAAAGAGGCATTAAGATATGCCCAAGATAAAAACAAGCCTTAAAACGCCTTCCATTACTTAACATAACAAAACAGTTAGAGCGATTAGAAAAGTAAAAAATCTAATCGTTTTTTTATTGCGATGAAAGGAGGGTGCAAATGACAGATGAGAAAAACAACGCTGAAAACACATTTAGTAAAAAATTGGAAAAACAAACTATAAAGTTACAGTGCATTTCAGTGAAACCGGTGATGAAACAATTACAGATAAAATAAATAGACTTATTCAGAAAGAATGTGAAGATATGAGTTACAAAAAAGATAAATAAATTTCTTAACTACCCTTGACAAAAGCTATCAGAAGATACGCTCTTAAAGTCTATGGAGAATGCAGGAAATGAAGCCTTAGAAAAAGGTGTAGAAGTGGAATACCCTAGTCTCAATTCGTCAGCAACTCATTCTTCGTGGGACGAAATGGACTAGGGCAGACCTAGGAAAGGACTTGGAACTCCGGCAACAAGGGCAGGGATTATTGAAAATTTAATTTTTAAAGGTTTTATTGGAAGAGATAAAAAGAATCTTATAGCCACACATAAAGGAATAAGCCTTGTAACGATTGTAGCGGATACTTTTAAATCAGCAGAAACAACCGCAAAGTGGGAAATGGAATTATCGGATATTACACAGGGAAAATCTTCAAAGGAAAAATTTTTAGAAGCGATTGAAAATGGGATAAAAGAAGTGGTTTTAACTTATAACAAGTAAGATGACACTAATTTCAAGCTGGAAAAATGCCCTAAAAATGCTACAATCTTTTGTAGGAAAAGTAGGTAGAAAGACAAACGAGTATGAAAGATACATTTATGGATACTGCAAAAGTTATGTCAAAGGGGCAAGTTACCATTCCAAAAAGGATAAGAGAACTTTTGGACTTACAAAATGGAGATTATGTTACTTTTGTAGTCAATAAAGATAAAGTGCGAATTCAAAACTCCAAGACTTTTCTTGAAGAAAATATGGATAAATAACATATTTATAGAGGTAAATAAATAATGAATAAAGATAAGATGGTATTGCAGAATACAGATGTGGTAAAAGATAATCATCAGTTTGATGATATTGTTAAGATTATCGAAGGTGCAAAGGATCGTGCTTATAGAAGAGTCAATGAAGAACTGATTTTGATGTATCAGGAAGTGGGAAAGTATATAAGCGAGAAAAGTAAAGAAGCAAGTGTCTGGATCAAATTTTGTGGAAAATGTTGCTGACTTTTTCTCTGAAAATTATCCTGATTTAAAAGGGTTTACCCGTAGAGGACTTTATAGAATGAAGCAATTCTATGAGCTATACAAAGATGATGAAAAAGTGTCACCACCGGTGACACAATTGAGCTGGACTAATCACTTGAAAATAATGTCAGCTTCTAAAAGTCAAGAAGAGAGAAGATTTTATATTGAATTGGCAGTAAAAGAAAGATATTCAAAGCGTGAATTGGAAAGACAGATGGATAGTGGCTACTATGAACGCTATATGCTCTCAAATGGTAATAATTTGCCTGTTATACAAAGAGCAAAACAAGAAACACATAATCTATTTATGGATAGCTATGTGTTGGAATTTCTTGATGCACCAAAGATTGGAAGTGAAAGAGATTTTCAAAAATCAATTCTTGAAAATCTAAAGAATTTCATATTGGAAATTGGTAAAGATTTCTCATTCATAGGAAATGAATACAGGGTACAGGTTGGTAATCATGATTACTATATAGATTTGTTATTCTATCATAGAGGATTATCTTGCTTGGTTGCATTTGAACTAAAGATAGGGGAGTTTAAACCGGAATATATCGGAAAAATGAACCTGTATTTAGAAGCATTGGATAGAGAAGTAAAGAAACAAGCTGAAAATCCAAGTGTAGGAGTAATCCTTTGTGCTTCAAAAGATGATGAGGTAGTAGAATTTGCGTTAAGTAGGAGCCTTTCACCTACAATGGTATCTGAATATAGATTAAAATTGATAGATAAGAATTTGTTGCAACGAAAATTAAAAGAATATATAGATATTGCTGAAGAAGCAAATGAATAAAATTATATTATTATGGGACAGAGGTATAGAAATTTCGATAATAGTAATAGTGAAAAACCACCATGAAATCTACTACTAAAATTACTATGAAAAACTGTTATTTGAGGAAGGGGACACATTCAGAGCGATTATTTCTCTGAAGAAGATAGCTGCGCAGAAGGTTGTGAGCGACAATGTCGTTCGCAATGTCTCTTAAGATGTCCCTCGAAGAAAATGAAAATATAATCAGAGTTCATGGCAGCACTACTCAAGAAACTACCAAAGAAAAAAGTAGTATCCAAGAACAAATAGTTCTTCTTATGAAAAGTAATCCAAGTATTACTGCGCAACAGATAGCCGTCCTCTCTTTTCATTTGTTGTGTGTTGACCACTACCGCAACTCCTATGACAGTATTATTTGTAATTCATTATGAAAAAATAATTAGCACTAAAATACATAAAAAACAAATGCTTGCTTCTAGTAAATAACAATAAATGAAAAAACTTTCTGAAAATTATTTCATATAAATGAAATGAATTTGAAAAAATATCGAGAAAATTCTTGCAAATGATAGACAAAAGAATGAAAAAAAATTACTATAATCAATGTGAGGCACAATAGCCTTAGGAGGGATTATGAAAACAGGTTTTAAAAAAGGCTTGGCTATTTTAGTTACTGCTACAACTCTTGTTGGTTGTAGTGGTGGAAAAGGTGGCACAGCTCTGACAACATCTGAAGATTTTAATTATGTGTATGCGACTGATCCGATAACTTTCGACTATACAGCATCACAACGAGGCGAGGATACAAAGCACTTAGTTAATTTTGTGGATGGTTTGGTTGAAAATGACCGCTATGGTAACTATGTAGGCGCTTTAGCTGAAAAGATTGAGCACAGTGCTGATTATAAGACATGGACATTTAAACTACGCAAAGGTGTTAAATGGTACACAAATGAACAAGAAGAATACGCTGAAACAACAGCCCATGACTTTGTGACCGGTTTACAGCATGCAATAGATGCGGATTCCGGTTCGAAGTTTTTAGTAAACAGATTAATTAAGAATCTTGCAGAATATGAACAAGGTAAAGTACCATTTAATCAAGTTGGTGTTAAGGCTTTAGATGATTATACAGTTCAATACGAACTTACTAAGCCGGTAACTTATTTTAATTCCTTAGCTTCTTATGCTATTCTTTATCCGGTCAATAAAAAATTCTTAGAATCCAAGGGAGAAGGCTGTAAGTTAGGTGCTTATAAGGCAACGAAGTGTAGCTTTGGTAAGACTGATCCAAGCTCTATTCTTTACAATGGCGCTTACTTCTTAACAAACTTCACAACGAAATCCAAGATTGAATACACCAAGAACCCTAACTACTGGGATAAAGATCATGTTTACATCAATAAAGTAAATTTAATTTATGATGATGGACAAGATAGTCACTCGGTTATGAATGGCTTTGAAAAGGGAAACTATGTTCAGGGCGGTATCTCCGGTGCATGGGATCCAAGTGAACAAAAATCTTACAAAGATAAATACGCCGGTAAGGTGACTTATGGTTTACCTGATACAACCACATTCAATTTGGCTTTCAACTTGAACCGTAAGGCTTATAAATATTCTAATAAAACAGAAGAACAAAAGAAGAATACGCAATTTGCACTTCGTAATGTAAACTTCCGTAAAGCTTTCCGTGCCGCTTTTGATCGTGTGGCTTATGCGACACAAAGAACGGGTTCCGAAGACTTAGCTAAGAAGATGATTCGTAATACAATGACAAAGGGTGACTTTGTGAGTGTTAATAAGAAGACTTTTGCGGAAACGGTGGCCGCTAATGTGAAGGATAAGAACCAGATTCGTGGTGATTTCAACGATGGTAACGATGCTTTCTTCAATCCGAAAATGGTGCAAAAGTACATCGATGCCGCTAAGGCTGAAGGTGTTAAATTCCCTGTAACGTTGGACTTAGTGAATTATGATGCGGCTATTTTTAATGCCCAAGCCGCTTCCATGAAGGCTTCGATTGAAAAGAACTCAAATAAACAAATTTTAATTAACGTTCATTCCGAAAAGAACCAAAATAAGTATCTGGCTGTTACTTATGATGTTAACAATGCGAAGGACTTTGACTGGGATATTTCGACGGCTACAGGTTGGTCCCCGGACTATTTAGATCCTAAGTCTTACTTAAGCGTCTATTCGCCAAACAATGGAGATATGATTAAGACCGCAGGTATCAATTCTAAATCTAATTCTTCGTTCTATAACGATAGTGATAAGGTTGCCGCTGAAGCTGTTAAGTTGAGTGAGTATGAGTCCCTATTAGAAAAAGCGGATGCGATTTCTGATGATATGAATAAACGTTATGAAGCTTATGCGAAAGCGGAAGCTTGGCTAACCGATAATGCTTTAGAAATTCCAA
>NZ_JAGXEX010000013.1:0-21669 GCF_019798045.1 Bulleidia sp. zg-1013 | reverse complement strand
AATATGGGAAAATCAGGCTCAAAACTTGAAGTTCTCTAATACGAGAGATGCTTTGCTTCCAAAACTTATGTCTGGTGAGCTTGATGTTTCCAACATCAACTTTTAAGCCATTAAATTATTGTTTATCGAATTATTTAATTCTATTTTTTTATCTATTGGCTTCAAAATGCTCGCTATTTTTTGCTGTGTTTCAATATCATAACAAGGCACTTCATATTGCATAATGGATTTCTTATCACCTCTTGGCATTTTCGTTCCTTTTGACGTAGCCATTGCATATGCAAAGAATGCATCATCCGCAAGAACATAGTAAAGAAAATCACTATCTGTATTTTCCTTCGCAGTAAAAACTAACACATCATTAGAACATCCACCATTAATCTTTGCCTTCCATATTTTCTTAAAATATGGACGAATATTTGATACAAGAACATCTCCATTTTCATATGCTTGTGTCAAATCAACAATTGGAAGCGAAGTAGCATTTACTATTCCTGATTTATTCGGAAGCATATTTTCAGTTGAAATGTATGCTTCTGTTGTCAAATTAGCTACATCCGTTTTCCCCGTTCGAAATGAACAAATTTCTTCAAGCTTACACTTCATACCCAATCGCCCCCAACTTTTTTCTAATCTCCTCTTCCAATTCACGAGATTTCTTGAACATACTTGAAAGCTCCGATGTCAGTCTTTTCATCTTTTCTTCAAATGGTTCTCCATCATCTTCCTGTTCTTCAATGCCCACATATCGACCGGGAGTCAAGATATAGTCTTGTTTTGCTATATCTGCTATTGACGCTATGGCAGAAAATCCCTTTTTCTCTTCCAATACTCCATTTTGAAAATCTTCAAATGTTTTTGCTAATAAGTCAATATCTCCAAGACTTCCATCTTCTTGTAGCCCTTCCGTAAAATCTCTATGTTTTCTATCAACCATATACCCCATTTTTCTGGCATCAATAAATAGAGTCTTTCCCTTCTGCTTTTTATTTTTTGTAATGAACCACAAAGTCACAGGAATAGTTACGCTATAAAACAGCTGTGTCGGCAAAGCCACAATTCCTTCAACGAGATCATCTTCTATAATCTTTTTTCTTATTTCCCCTTCTCCGGAAGATTGAGACGATAAGGCTCCATTAGCAAGTACTAAACCTATTTTCCCATTAGGTGCTAAGTGGTGAATCATATGTTGTATCCAGGCATAATTTGCATTCCCTGATGGTGGTGTCCCATATTTCCACCTAACATCATCTTTTAATTTATCCGCTCCCCAATTGGAAAGGTTAAATGGTGGATTTGCCATAATGAAATCCGATTTCAATGTTTTATGAATATCATTAAAGAATGTATCGGCGTGATAAGAACCAAAGTTGGCATCAATTCCTCTTATTGCCATATTCATTTTCGCCATCTTCCATGTATCTGCATTGGATTCCTGTCCATAGACAGAAATATTCCCTCGATTGTCGCTATGAGACTGTACAAACTTTTCACTCTGTACAAACATGCCACCACTGCCACAACAAGGATCATACACTCGACAATTATTGAACGGTTTCAATATAGCAACAATTGTTTTTACAATACTTGAAGGCGTGTAAAATTCGCCACCCTTTGTTCCTTCATAGGCAGCAAACTGAGCAATACAGTATTCATAAGTTCTTCCCAGTAAATCTTTACTTGTCTCTGTTCCATCCATTTTTACTTCGTTAGTAAATAAGTCAACAACTTCACCAAGCACTCTTTTATCCAAGTCAGGGCTGGCATAATTTTTAGGCAAAACATTTTTTAAACTCACATTTTCTTTTTCGATTGCTCTCATGGCATCATCAATTACTGTGCCAATTTCCGAGGTGTGTGCAACGGAAGAAATCTTACTCCAACGAGCTTCTTCCGGTACAAAGAATATATTTTCTTCTGCATAGGCATCTCTATCGTTTTCAAAACCATCGCCTTCTTCTAAAAGTTCCTCGTAGCGTTTTTCAAAGGCACTGGATATATAACGAAGAAAGATAAGTCCAACAATTACCTTTCTATATTCAGCCGCAGGAATATGCCCCCAAAGAACACAAGCAGCATCCCAAATTTGTTTTTCAAAACCTATATTTGTATTGTTTTTTCTAGCCATTATTGATTCACCATCCTTTAAATATTTTTTAATATTATTATCAAATTCTGCATTTTTAGAGAATATATTAATTCATAAACTCAAAATCTATATTATATAACACACTTATAAATAGCTTATTTTTCTAATTTCTATTTGTTCAGCTTGTTCTTACTTTTTTATCAAACTATTTTTACTTCCTAAACACGAATAAATACTCGTGGGCTATTCGTAAAAAGTTGTATTTCACACTATTTATTTTACAGTATCCCGTCGTTTTACAAGTATGTTACTCCTTGACAATCAACTCATTTAACCTCTCTTCAATTTGTTTTCACTATCCATATCAACTTCTTCTTTATCCAAATCAATTTCATCATTATCAATCTGAGCTAATAATTTTTCTGTTGAATAATCTTGTAATATATTTGTCATTTTCCTTTTCCTCCATAAAATTTATATTATTTTTTAACTTATCTCATTTAGGAAATATCTTCAATAAGCTAAATTTTAAATTCCAACAAAGACTTCCACAATCTTTCTTATCTTTTCTAATACCGATTCTTTTTTCTTTTCCCTTGCTCCCTGTCTACGTGAAGTCGGTGGAATAATACGATCCAGCTCATCTCCTGCATATTCAACATATCCTTTGCCTATAGCCTTTTCTATAAATCGTTTTGAGTCTTCTTTCAAGTTTTCTTCTTCAACTAAAGATATTATATTATTCTCCTTCTCTTTCTTTGCAAAACTATAGAATGACTCAAGAATGTCATCAGTATTTTTCAGCTCAGACAATCTTGTGCTGTCTATAAAGTCCATAATCAATTCTTCTTTTGCCCTTGTGCCAAGGCTGGACCTGATCACCCTTCGAACTTCTGCTTTTAAACTTTCCGCATCATCATCTTCTTTTGACTTCTCCAGTATCAAAGCCAAAATATAGTCCAAATTTATTTCATCCGTTTTAAGTAAGTCAATCTGAAATTCAACATCAGAAAAATCAATTTGATTGTCTTCAGAATTTTCCTTGCGCTTTGAATTTACTATGCTTTCTCTAATATCAACATAGACACTTTTCATGTCCTGCATCCGCCTGTCCGAGATAATTTTTTCAAAGTCTTCAAACTCATCAAAATTTCTCAGGATATTCTCGGCTTTCAATAGCTCACCAAAAAGCTCTGCAAATTCTTTTTTATCCGCTTCTAATATAATTTCAGTAGGTTCCGGAAACTTAGATATTATTTCATTACATATATCTGTGTAACCCTTAATAACCTTGCCTGTTTCTTCATCTTTGAAACCATGAATATACTCTTCATAGCTCTTTTCCAAAATGATGTTTATACTGTTTTCATCGCCAAAGGTCTTGATTGCATCCTGTGTAGCTTTTTCCAAATTCCTGAAGCAAACAATATTACCGAATGTTTTTACTTTATTCAGAATACGGTTTGTCCTTGAAAATGACTGAATAAGACCATGATATCTCAAATTTTTATCAACAAATAGTGTGTTTAATGTAGGTGCATCAAAGCCTGTTAAAAACATTCCTACTACAATAAGCAAATCAACTTGTTTTTCTTTCACTTTAAGTGACAAATCCTTGTAATAATTTTGAAATTCATTACCATTAGTGGAAAAATTGGTTTTGAAGTAACTATTATAGTCAGTGATTACCTTGTCCAAAAATTCTTTTGCTGTTGATTCCATAGCAGAAACATCAAAATCCTCTTCCGATATTTCCCCGATTGCTTTTTGTTCCTCATTGGCTGCAAAGCTGTAGATAGTAGCTACTTTTAATCTTTTTTCTTCAGATAAACTTTGCTGTTGTCTTTCAAACTCTTCATAATATAATTTTGCCGCTTCTACACTTTGCACAGCAAACATAGCATTAAATCCATTGAGTCTTCTATGCTTCAAATCATAAAACTCATTACGATGTGTTTTCGTATCAAAAACTTTGAGAATATGCTTTGTAATCTCAGTAATTCTTTCAGGATGGAGCAGCATTTTATTTTCCAGTTTAGCTAATCTCTTTTCGTCTTCCTCTTTCTCCGCCATTTTGAATTTCGGTGTAATGTTATTATAATCCACCTTGAATTTCAAAACTTTACCGTCACGAATAGCATCGGTAATAACGTAGCTGTGAAGCTGTGCTCCGAATATCCCTGATGTCGTATCTCCTCCAAGAGAATTTTCCGAGAAAATCGGTGTTCCCGTAAATCCGAATTGATAATATTTCTTAAATGACTTCCTTATATTTTTCTGGGCATCCCCAAACTGAGAGCGATGGCATTCATCAAATATAAGAACACAATGTTTGTCATAAATTTCATGGGCAGGATTTTTCTTCACAAATTCATTTAATTTTTGAATCGTGGTAACTACAATACGATTATCATCTCTTTCAATACATCTTTTAAGTTCTTTTGTATCCTTACTTCCGTTTACGCTATCCGGCTGAAACCTTTGATATTCTTTCATTGTTTGGTAGTCTAAGTCTTTTCTGTCTACAACAAAAAACACCTTATCAATAAAATCCAATGTCGTGGCAAGTCTTGCTACTTTAAAAGAGGTGAGTGTCTTACCGGAACCTGTCGTATGCCAAATAAAGCCTCCTGCTTCAACTTTGCCGGATTTTTTTGCCTCATAACTTGATTTTATCTTCCACAAAATTCTCTCGGTTGCCGCAATTTGATACGGACGCATAATGAGGAGAGTGTTATTAACATCAAATACACAATATTTTGTAAGTACTTCAAGAACAACACGCTTTTCAAAAAAAGTCTTGGTGAAGTCCTCTAAATCACAAATTACCTTGTTTTTGGCATCTGCCCATTCACAAGTAAATTCATAATTATTTTTATTCTGAGCTGTTGTATTAGCAAAATATCTGGTGTAAGTTCCATTGGAGATTATAAATATCTGAACATACTTATATAACGAGTTCTCGCTGTTAAAACTTTCTTTACTATATCTATGAATTTGGTTGAAGGCTTCATGTAAATTCACGCCTCTTTTTTTAAGTTCTACATGAACAAGAGGTAAGCCATTCACCAAAATGGTCACATCATAGCGATTTCGATTTTTCCCTTCGCCGACAATCTGATTGGTGACTTGCAGAAAATTATTGTGAATATTTTTCTTATCGATAATCTTAATATTTTTCAAATGTCCATCGTCAAAGATGAAATCATGGATATGATTTTCCTGTACTTTTCGTGTTTTTTCAATCATCCCATCATTTGGAGCATCTAAATATTCAAGTAAAAACCTGTCCCATTCTTCTTCTGTAAAAGAAACTCCGTTCAACTTTTCAATTTGAATTTTTAAATTTGCATATAATTCATCATTTGATTTTACTTTAAGTCTCTCATACCCTTGAGAAACCAAATTTTCAATCATTTGCCTTTCCAGTTCAGCTTCACTTTGGTATGAAGCTTCTCTAATCTCTAAATCTTTTTCGAAATTAGCTAAAATGATTCCACCCGTCATTTCAGCAATTGTAGATGTATTATATTTTACTTTTTCTTCTAACATCTAAATCACTCCTTCCATTTATTTTTTCTAATTATTTTTTGGGAAACTCAACAATTTTTCCCTATAATACTCATACTGTTTCTTCCTTAACTCTATTTCTTTAGGTAATCCTTTAGAAACATCATTTATTAAAGCATCGAACCTATCAAGAATAGAAACAATATATTCTTGAACCGGTAGAGAAGGTAATGGAATTTTAATTTTTTCCATATCTGTTGTTGATAATTCAATAACCTTAACCCCTCTTGCTAACTTATTCTTTTGTTTTAATAAATAATTGGCTCCATTAAATACATATGATAGATATTTGGGATTTTCATTATGTCTAAATATTGCTGCATGACCACCCGTTACTGCGATTATATTACCTAAATAAGCTACAGTTTTCATAACATCTTCTATGTTTTCTGAAGTTTTTGCAATCACTAAATCACCAGTATTAACCTTTTTAAGATTATCCGCATTTTGCTTAGTTACTCTAACAATTGGCTGTTTTACAAACAAATTATATTTCGTATAAATATGACCATAATGGATTGCTCCAACTTTTCCGTTTTCATTGAATAAGCTCTTAGGCATTCCTGTTCCATTTTCAAACACTCCAATACTCCCCAGTGTTTTCCATTCAACTTCAAAAAGCTTAATATCAACAATATCCGATGCTTCTTTCAATATAACGAAATAATCGCTAGATATTATCTGTCTGTCTGTCTGTCTGTCTGTCTGTCTGTCTGTCTGTCTGTCTGTCTGTCTGTCTGTCTGTCTGTCTGTCTGTCTGTCTGTCTGTCTGTCTGTCTGTCTAGCAATTGTGCCTTTGGCTATATCAAATGTCAAGAGTTTTTCACGATAATATTCATATTGTTTTCGTCTTTGCTCTATTTCTTCCGGCAATAAACCTTGCGTATCAGAAAGTAAGTTTTGGAATTTATCAAGAATTTCTACAACCTTTTCTTGTAACCCAATAGTTGGAACTAGAATTTCTACTCTTTCTATTTCATCTCTCGATAATCTAGGTACACTTGCTTTTCTGACTTTTGATTTTATTAAACTTTGTTTGTTTAATAGAAAATAATATATATACTTATTTAGAATACTATCACTAGTTATCACAAAGACATCATCCGCCGCCCAAAAGTCATCTTCAATATAAAAGATATCTCCTGCTGCCCCTGCAGAAATTACACAAGCTTTGTCACCAGTAAAATTTTTATCATGATAATATCCTAGAGGCGTTAAGCTATTTTGAAAAACAGGGAATCCGCCTGTTTCTTTGAGTTCGCTTCGTACAAGCCTTTTCCCCCTTATTATTTCTGCACTGTCTTTTAATTTAACTTTTTTAAGGGAAGTGTTATACTCAATAAAAAGCTCTTCTGATATCTTCTTCAAATACTCTTCACTAAGTAGCATATCCCTATAATACTCATATTGTTTAACCCTACCTTGTAATTCAGCCTGTAATTCAGTAACATAATTTGTGAATTGGTCAAGTGTTTTTACTATTTTTTCTTGCGTTTCTAAACTTGGCAGGGGGATTTCTATATTTTTCCATCTACCAAAATCAAATCTAAATCTTGCGCCATTCTCTTTTTTATCATTTATTATTTTTAATATTTTAGGAGATTTTATAAAATATAGCAAATACTTAGGATTTGTTATATTTTCATCAATTCTAAAAACAGTGTACATCGGACTTAAAAGACCTTCTGGCTTATCTAATAAACAATCTATTGACCCTATATTTAATCTAGCAGGATTGTATGCAAACATATTTCTTTTTATAACATAATAATTTGATAAATCTCCACTATACGCTGTATAATTTTCTCTTCTTTCTTCATTTTTCCAGTATTCTTTAGAAGGTATCAACCCATGTTCTCTACTAACCGTATATACTAATTCTAAATTTGTATTGTTTTTTTGTTTTTCAGAAAATTTAGTTATTATATCCCCTATTTTTAGCCACTCAACTTTTTCATCTTTTAACAGTTCGTCTATCTTACTCATCTTCAAGCTCCTGATCTTCGCTTTCAAGGATAAAGCGATCAAAATCGCTTGTGAACAGCTTATCTTGTTTAACACGATATTTTTCAAATTCCGATTCAGCATGCTTTCTTGCAATTTCTGCCGAGATACTTCCACTATGTGTTAAAATTTCATATTGCGTTAATCTCAATATGCCGTCAAATTGCTCCACCCAATCTTCCATAGTCATCGGTATATGCTTATTCGCTCTTAATTCTGCCAAATCGAGATACGCATTTACAATTCTTGACATTGAACGAAGTTCTTCCCCGCTCAAATAGTTTTTTGCGACCAGTGCATCGAATTTTTGAATCTTTCCATGTACTTAATCCCATATGTTCCGATTCACTATCGGCACGATTATATATAACTTCAGCCGCAGTCTGTCCATGAATTGCCCAGTGTAACTTATTTTGAACCTTTGCAAAAAATTGTTTTGTCATCTGCGATTTAGAATCATAATCGATGCTTGTAGCATAAATATCTGTAATTTTTTGATAAAATTTCCTTTCAGATATCCTTATTTCTCTTATACGCTCGAGTTGTTCTTCAAAATATTTTTTTGTAAGAATTGTTCCGTCGCTTTTTAAACGTTCATCATCCATGGCAAAGCCTTTAATTGTGTATTCTTCTATTATTGAATTAGCCCATTTCCTGAATTGCACAGCTTTTGGAGAATCAACTTTATTTCCCACAGCAATAATTGCCTTCAAATTATAATGTGATGCCGTATAATTTTTTCCATCTGAAGCAGTTATTCGAAATTTTCGAATAACTGCTTTCTCATCAAGTTCACTATCTTTAAAAATTTTTTTAAGATGATAGTTTATAGTGTTAGTTCCTACATTGTAGAGAATTCCCATCATCTTTTGCGTTATCCAGACATTTTCATCAGCATAGATAGCATTGACATCACTTTCTCCTGTAGATGTTAAAAATGTTAAATACTCTGCAGCAGATGATCTCACGATTTGATTTCTATTATCCTTACTCATTTTCAAGCTCCTTTACTATTTCATTTATAGAAGCCCTAAGCACATCTATTTTCTTAACAGTTTCTTCAATTTCCTTATTTAGAACTTTAATATCAATAACTTCTCTTGTATCTTCCTTTTCTACATAAGTTGAAACAGAAAGGTTATAATCATTTTCTTCAATTTCCGCTCTGTCTACATACCTTGAGAAATATTCTTTTTCCGTTCTGTTTCTGAACTCGTCAATGATTACCTTAATATTTTTTTCTTCTAAAATATTGTTGTTGGTTTCTTTTTTAAATTCTTTGCTCGCATCGATAAATAGTATCTTATTTTCTATCTTATTCTTAGCCATAACTAAAATACAAGTAGCTATTGATGTTCCGAAGAAGAGATTTTCAGGAAGCTGAATAACACAATCAATAAAGTTGTTGTCTACAAGATATTGCCTAATTGTTTTTTCGGCACCTTTTCTATAAAAAATCCCCGGAAAACATACAATAGTCGCTCTCCCTTTACTCGAAAGATACGACAATGAATGCATAATAAAAGCATAGTCTGCATAAGACTTTGGTGCCAATTTCCCTGCCGGTGCAAACCTTTCATCATTTATCAGAGTAGGATCAGCATCTCCAACCCATTTAATTGAATAAGGAGGATTTGAAACAATAGCATCAAACGGCTTTTCATCTCTATGTAAAGGATTAATTAGAGTATCCCCCCTTTTGATTGAAAAGTTATTGTAATTCACATTGTGCAAAAACATATTCATACGAGCCAAGTTAAAGTTGGTCATGTTGATTTCCTGACCGAAAAATCCTTCATCAATGATGTGTTCATCAAATTGCTTTTTCATCTGCAAAAGCAAACTTCCACTGCCACATGTAGGGTCATATACTTTGTTGATACTTGTCTTCCCATCCATAACCAGTCTTGCCAAAAGTTTTGATACAGTTTGCGGTGTAAAAAACTCTCCACCGGATTTACCGGCATTACTTGCGTAATTTGAAATCAAATATTCATAAGCATCTCCAAAGGCATCTATATCGTTATTCTGCAAGTTCTCAAAATGAATTTCAGCTATTCCTGTTAATATATCTGCTAGGCGCTTATTTTTTTCTGCTACAGTTCCACCTAAACGATTACTTGTTGTATCCACATCTTCAAACAAGCCTTTGATATCATCTTCCGATGCAAATCCTACCGCACTGCCTTCAATTGCTTTAAATATATTAGCTAAATCTGTGTTTAAATTTTCGTTATTTTTAGCTGTTTTAACAACGTTTTTAAATAGCTGGCTTGGTAGTATAAAAAAACCCTTATCTTCAACTGTGTTTGGTCTAAAATCTCGCTCTGCTTCTTCATCAGAAATTTCCGAATAATCAAACTCCAAGTCCCCTGCCTCATGTTCTGCCGAATTGAAAAATTCAGTAATATTTTCAGAAATAAATCTATAAAACAAGATTCCTAGTATATATTGTTTAAAATCCCATCCATCTACCGCCCCACGAACATCATCAGCAATAGCCCAAATTTTTCTATGCAACTCTGATCTTTGCATTGTTTCGTTGTTAGCCTTAGTTAAATCTGACATTCCCTTCTACCTCACTTTATTTATCAGACTCTTAATCAAGTCCTTATCTTCTATCTTTGTAATACCAAAACTCTTTTTACCTGCATCTTTTATCGAAGCTCCAATGTGATAAACTTCTGCATTATCTATGATTAAAAATCTATCATGAAAATTCATAGTCGTTTAAACCGATAGTTTTGGATATTGAGCATTAAATTTCGTGATATCCTTCGCTGATAAGCTACCTTTTCCTGCTGTAGCAATAACAACTTCCACACCATGATTTTTCTTACATAGAATATTTAAAGTATTTACATCTATATAGTTGTCAATTAGGATTATTTCTTTCTTAGCCTTTTGGATAAGCCCAACAATAAAACTGAATGCATCATAGATTTGTCCATCAAAAAAGATGTTTTGTTTCACTTCTGTGTTCGTTGCGATGTAGTTAAAAACTTCTTCCAGCTTTTTATCTGTTTCTAATTGTTTTAACTCAACCCTATCAAGACGTGCAAACATCTCTCTATTAGAAAGTAAAAAGTTTCTCATTTCCACAAAGCTATTCATAATTTTAATGCTAACTTCCACTGCCACATCGCTTTTAAGAACAGCGGAAAGCATGGCTATTCCCTGTTCAGTAAAAGCATATGGCATATATCGTCTGCCACCTGATCCACCTTCTTTTTTTGAGGTGACATTTTGGCACCTCAAAAATTCATATTCTTCTTTAGTTAATTGAAAGCAAAATTCCTTCGGAAATCTATCCGCATTTCTGCTTCTCTGCCTGTTTAAATACTTTGTTTCAACTTGATATAGCATTGCAAGATCACTATCTACCATTACCTGCTTGTCTCTAATGGTATAAATCATAGTCTGTATTTCTCTATTATCAACAATGACAAGATTTTTATCTTCTCCCATAGATACCTCCTATCGTCCCTTAAACTAGTCACAGTTTGTGACCAATTAATTATTGTTTATCTTGAGGTCGCAATTTGTCACCTCAAGTTTATTATTCCTCTTTAGACTCTCTAATAATCGAAACCATATCTCCAAAATCAACATTTAGTTTTATTCCAATACGATACAAAACTTCCATGCTGACAAACTCTCCTCTGCCCATTTTAGATATAGTTGCAGGAGATAATTCACAAGCATTAGCCAAATCTTTTTTGTTCATATTTTTATCTATCAAAATTTTCCACAATCCATTATAACTGACTTTCATATTTTTACTCCTTAATTATAAGTTTATGAAGTTGTTTTATATATTATAATATTTTCATCATCATTTTGTAAGAGGAGAGTTTTGAAAATTTATATTTTTGTACCCAAGAGATTACTTCTTCCTCTTCCGCATTTTCAATGTTTAAGAGTACGTTATGCCTCTTCTTTACTACAACAGGCTTAATTTCATCCATTTTCATACCGCTACAAAACGGCAAAATCTTTGTTCTTATCATGTGCTCTTTTGTTGTCCAAGTATTTAGCCTTATAAAGTTCAAAGTAATCTTCAAAGAGCATATTGAGCGAACCGTTTTCCACATACGGAACATGATTTAATGTGGTTTTTATTTAAGCTGGACGACAGCATTGAAATGAATATACGACCTGTTATCCTAAATGATGAAGATCCCGAATACACTACCACAGATATCTATTTTGGCAGTGAAGCTATCTTAAGAATTCGTAATATGCTTGAACAGTGGCAGGAAATGAAAGCGAAATATGAAAATAGCGAAATTACGAAAGGAGCCTTACAAGATTGGAAGGCTAACTATCCTGACAGCCTGAAAAAAGATTATGTTCCTTTTGAAGAAAGCAATGTAAAGTTTTATAGAAAAGGCATAACCGCTAAGATTCCACCGGATATAAAATAAGCACAGAAAAAGCACATAGCTGAAAGATTTTTAGGTCTTAAAGTTATGTGCTTTAACAATGTAAATATTGTTTTTATGCAGATAATCAACTCAATAGGAAACCACATATTTCCACAACAGCAATTCCGTTTATAACAAAATTACATATAAAATGTGCCGTCATTGTAACATATATATTTTTGGTTTTGATGTAGGAAATGCTCAACGGTAAAGCCCATATCATGCATAAGAAAATTCCCCAAATTGTAAATGTATGCTCTAAGGCATATAAAAACATACTGAATATCGTTGTTAAAATTAAAATTTTCCCATTTTTAAAAGATGTAAGATTTTTTCTATAAAACATTTCTTCTACGATTGGCGGCAATATTATTGTAGAACCTGTAAACAGAATAAGCTTTAACCAGTTATCCGCTTTTAAATTAATCATTCCCGTACTAAGAAATGGAAACATATTTTCTAAAATATTTGTAAATACGAAAGCAAGGCAAAAGAATAATATCGTCCACATCACCTGCTTCCAAAAAACACTTCCACCTTTTACAGAAGCTAACCATTCTTTAATTGAAAAATCTTTTCTTAACAAAAAATAAATTGCTAAAACTATATAAAACAAAAAATTGATGTATATATAATATCCTTGAAATAACAAGCATGTTAATACAAACAGTACCTCAGAA
Organism: Bulleidia sp. zg-1013; assembly: GCF_019798045.1. Lineage (NCBI taxonomy): Bacteria > Bacillati > Bacillota > Erysipelotrichia > Erysipelotrichales > Erysipelotrichaceae > Bulleidia > Bulleidia sp. zg-1013. Next base: position 8,899 of record NZ_JAGXEX010000013.1, on the reverse strand, counting down.
ATAATTGGAAAGATATTTAATTTAATATATTTATTATCCATACGCTCGTCCCAATTTACAATTCCCACTATTTCCAAATAAATATCCACCGGCATAGCCGGTAGTTTTACTTTTTCGGGCATACCCCTAGTACTACCGGCCGCACACAAGTGTGTCTTTTATTGGCCTACCGGCCACGCATCTTTTACTTGCTACCCGTAAACGGGTCTCTCAGATCAAAAATACTTAATTAATCTCTTTCCCTATCTTCTTTTAACTAATTTGAGATATATTTTTTATCGCTTTTGTATTCTTTCCAACCGTGTCCACATAATATCCCTTGCACCACAATTCTCTATTTCGATATGCAAATTTCATATTTGCATATCGTTGCAGTATCACTCAAGAGTTTTTTGCACCATTCAATCGTTAAAACCCGCTATTTTCAGTGGATTTGCAATAGTAACATATTTGATACTGTTACTCCCACTCGATATGTCCATTGATATTATTTTGTATAAATGGCATAAAATCAAGATTTTTATTATCAGATTTAGCCTTATTATCCGTTTTATTTCTGTTTATCCGATTTTTTGCAAGCATATTGCAAGCACAGATATACTTAATCATTATGTTGCATTACTTATCCAGTATTAGAATTTCTTCTCTTGATTTTTGCTTTTAAAATCTTCCCTGTTCTTTTTCAATATACCTGTATCGCTAAAATAAGTTTGACCTAATTCAATAACTTCTTTCTTGGGTTGCCATAAATTCTATAAAGTACTACTACTCAACATCATCCATCAATTTCATCACTCTAGCTTTTATATTTTCTAGTTCAATTGACAATTGCTGTTTTGCTATTGATGTTATAATTGAAGTATGTCCAACAGCATCCCTGACAGGCTTATATATATCAGATGAACGACTCAAAGCTGAATCTTTATTCTTATCTAATGCTTTGTCAATAAAATTCGATAAATATTTCATATCCAGATAGTAAATATCGTCCATTGATTTTCTGATTTCATAACTGATATTTGCTTTTCCTTTATTTTCTTTTTCTTTTTCTTTCCATTTTTTCGCTTCACTAACAGCCTCCTGTGAGAGCTTCATTTTATTATATTTTATATACTCTCGTAAAAGATTTTCTGCAATAAAGCATTCTACATATGATGGAATATTGTATTCTGCCTCCCCTGATAATTCCTTTATCCAGTTATCTACATAATTACTTTTTTTCTTTTTGTGGTTCTCATCTTTTTTATGATTTTCTTCCATTTCCTTAAAAGTTGTATTAAATAATTCCTGAGCTTTTCTTGCCTTATGGGTGATTTTCATATTATCAGGATCGCCATCATCTCCCTTTTTACGTCTTAATTCATCCCAGTCATCCATAATATTCTTAAACAATCTTTCAATCTCACCAAGAAATTTTCTATAACATAAATCATCAGAAATAATCCCTTCTCGACTACTTGTAAATATATCTTTTGTACCCCCTGAGTCTAAATCATCAAAATGAATTTGACCATATACATAGTTTTCAACAATTCGAGAAGTCGGAATGTGTCTCAGTATATCTTTTTCCCTCAGTCTTCCATTTACAAAAAGATCAATACTTACCTTCTCTTGAGTACCACGTATTTTAAGTTTTGAAGGTTTATCAACTGATGCAATATAACCTTTTATATTAATCTTTGGTTTTAGTATTTTGGGCTTGCTTTTAAGAGATAACTGTTTAATAAACGGATCTTCTATATCATCAATTTTCCAAAGAAATTGAGTACCCTTTGCTAATTCCACAAGCATTTTTTCATCAATCTTTTCATTATTAACGAATATATTGAAATTTTTATCTAATAATGAAAATCTAAAATATAATGCAACTGATTTTTTAATATAGTCTACAGTATTGGTAATTCCCTCGTTAACATTTTCAAACAAAATATAAGTTCCCTTTTCCATTATATCTTCAGATAATAAAACTTTAGATGTAAGATTCCCAAGTATATATTCCTGTGAATTTAAATCATCTGTAATCGCTTGGTCTAAACTGGAATTATCAATTATACCTCCTACAAGGGTGGTTTCCTTTGTTTTAGATGCTACGTGAATTTTTTTTGCGCAAGACAATAAAGCCAACTTGCCAATCCCTTTTCTTCCTATAAACGGTCTACCACTTGGAGTTTTATATCTTCCATTCCTTCTTTTTGAATAACCTATTTTCAAAAATTTATTTTGAAAATCATCAAAATTCATTCCATCTCCATCATCTACGATTGTCATACAATTATGCTCTTTATCAATTGTAATCCAAACATTACTAGCATCGGCATCCCAAGAATTTGATATAGCTTCTCCCAATACTGTAATAACGTTTCTATATAGGTTTCTCCCCAAATGATTCAATACACTTAACGAGATATTAAATGTAAATTTTTTCTCCATATCAGGCTCTCTCCTTCATTTAGCATAGTGTTCTATTATACTTAATCCTACAATTTCTCCTAATCTAGGTGGAACAGCATTTCCTATATGTCGAGCAATATTCTTTAAAACAATCTTCTCCCCTTCCGGGACAAAAGAATAATCTACAGGAAATGTCTGTAACATCGCACCTTCTCTTAGTGTTAATGCGCGATCTTGCTCTGGATGACCGAACCTCCCTGTTCCATATCCAATGAATTGTGTAGTAATAGTAGGCGCAACATCATCCCAGCTCATTCTCCCATAAACAGAAGAATAACTCTGTCCTGATTTTTTTCTATGACAGTTCAAAATCAATTCTTCTGGCCAATTTTTCCAAGTACCACCTGGAATAGAATGCCTTATTCTCTCCAAATTCTTTTTAGAAAGAGAGGATGCAATATGAAGTTTATCCGTATTGTTAGGTTCACCTGCTCCGACTTGAGAAAGACCGGCTATTACCTCCCTTACGGTAACTGCTTTTTTATGCGTAGGTTCAATAAGTTTTATTTGTTTTTCACTTGATGCAAGAAGCAACAATCTTTTTCGCCTTTGTGGAATTCCGTAATCAACAGCATTAACTATTTTATAAGTAATATTATAATTCTGTTCTTCTAATATACTAATGAAATCCATAAAAACCTGCTCTTTAACCAATTCAGGTACATTTTCCATTGAAACAATCTGTGGCTTCACCTCCTCTACCAATCGTGCAAATTGATAGAGCAACTTCCAGTCTTTATGTTTTTTTCTGTTGTATTTATCTTTTTGATGTCTTGAAAAAGGTTGGCACGGGGCGCAGCCTGCGAGTATTTTTATATCGTATCCCTGCAATATTTTCTTTATTTCTTTTCCCGACACGTCTTTTATATCATTGTTAATGAATTTTGCATTGTTATTATGGTTATATGCATATTCACACGTAGCATCTAAATCATATCCTGCCACTACATTTAGACCTGCTTTTTCAAGCCCACATGTCAATCCTCCCACGCCACAGAACAGATCGACAACACCATATGTCATAATTGCCTTCCTTTCCTTCAATTTACTTTTTTAATAATCTTATTTATAATCACACTGGCTTCTTCATTAAATGAGGTTTTTATTATAACAAAATAGTATGTAATAAATTCTCTATTTTTATCTCGTCTTTCATTATCTTTTTAATTTCACATCCCCAAACCACTATTACTTTAATGCCCATACTTTCAAGCTGAGCATAATTTTTCTTGTCTCTTTCAACATTTCCTTTGAGTTTATTTTTCCAAAATTCATAATTACTCTTAGGGATAGATGAATATTTGCAGTTTTCGTGCATATGCCAGAAACATCCGTTTACAAAAATAACCGTCTTATATTTAGGCAAATATATATCGGGGCTTCCCGGTAAATTCTTATAATTCACCCTATATCTGAACCCCTTATGCCATAAAAGTTTTCTCAAAAAAATTTCAGGCTTTGTGTTTTTGCTTTTAACTCTTGCCATGTTTTCACTTCTGGTCATAGGCTTATTGTTCTTCATTATCTAAATCTCACCTGCAAATTAAGTTTTATAAAATCTTCTCCGTTTTCACTATATACTTCCCCGAAATCATGCCTTGATGTGGATGCTGTCTCATATTTTGTATTCTTCAGCAAATATTCTTCAAAGTAATTTCTGTTGTATATATGATATGCAAGAACATTACCTTCTTTCGTTACGACAATATATCCTCCTGTTGCTTCATCCACACCGTCCCAAACCGTAGCAGGTTTCATTCCCAATGCTACGGCGGTCAGGAATTTCTTGAACTTATACTTATAAGCATTTACATTACCGTAGTTCATAGGATTTTCCCGTTCAAGTTTTTCAACCATCTCATCGCAGTTACTGATTCCGTCTTTATAAAAATACAAAAGAGTTTCGGCAATAATTTTATCCATATTGCTGTCAATCAACACCAAATTATCCTCAAAAATTTGATTATTCATCTTCCAATATCTAAGAATTCCGTTTTCTTCAATTATTTTATTTATACGCCCTCTAACATCCGTATGAATTTTGCCGCCGGCTACCTTATATATTTCATTCGCTTCTCTAACCAAATCAGGATAACTATGACTTATTTTATAAATAAAGTTTGTAGTTTTTCCCGCATTCAACAAAGTGGGAGATGAGCCTAATTCCGATTTTATTGAAAATCCCACGATCGGACTGTATCCGGTATTTATGTCAATTATTTTTACTGTGATATCACTTTTATCCGTTGCAGGTGCAGAAAGCTTGTAACACAAAATTTTATCCATAAAATTCTGTGTACTTTCTACTGAAAATGCACCTTTTGAAGCTTTACTGTTAATTTCGTTCAATAGATGTTCAGATTCTGTTTCAAATTCTGTTGCAGGCAACTCTTTAACTTTCAACCCGTTAATATATATCGATATTCTTTCTCCGGCGGCATATTCTTTAATTTCACCTTTGTTTTCTTCTCTAATTATTTTAATAATAGGGAAATATACATCCTTCAATTTATTCAATTCACTGTCGGCTGCATATATCTTTCCGTCAGCCAAAAGTCTTAACAAAACATATATTTCCGACCATTCTCCTTTATTTCCTGTAAGCATAATTACCTCCATGCAACAGCAGTCTGTTCAAATATTTCTTCTCTTTTTATTGTTTCCGTCTTTCCCTTTTCAAGTTGTGCTTTTATCTGTTCGGCAATTGCACGTATAACCGGCACTGTAACGGAATTCCCGAACTGTTTATACAAATGTGTATCGGCAACTACCAACTTAAAATCATTTGGGAATCCCTGAAGTCTTGCCCATTCTCTCGGAGTCATCTTTCGAATATATTCTCTATTAACCTCTCCTTTTATATGAGTAACAGGTGTAAAATCAGTTAAACGTTCATCAATTATAAGATTTCTCTCTCTTCCCATTCCTCCACATACAATAGCACCTGCCACGGAATCAAGTTCTCTAATTTCATATCCGAATCCGTTTCCCTTTGAAGCATGTCTCTCTTTATGTCTTTTTAACGAAGTTAAATAAGCGGTAGATAAATAATACTTGGGCGATACTTCATCCTCTTCCACTATATCTTTTATCACCTTTGTATCATCTGTTTTTTCAGGGAATATAAATCTTTCAGGTGCTATATCTTTCCTGAATCCGACAATGTAAATCCTCTCCCTATTTTGTGGAACACCGAAATTCTTACTGTTTAATATTCTGTAAAATACAATATATCCCAAATCCTCTAAAATACTTTTTATAACATTAAATGTGCGACCTCTGTCATGGTTAACGAGATTCTTTACATTTTCACAAAATACAACCTTCGGTTTATGATATTTAATAATCCTTGCTACATCAAAAAATAACGCACCTCTAGCATCTTCAAAGCCTCTTTTTTGTCCTGCAAGAGAAAAGGCTTGGCAAGGAAATCCTGCAAGCAATATATCGTGGGCAGGGATGTCTTTCTCATCAACTTTAGTAATATCCCCGGTTACATCCAACCCGTCATTAAAATTCGCTTTATAAGTTTCTACCGCTTTTTCATCCAATTCACTTACAAAAACTGTTTTAATATCATCTTTGAACACTTGATCGAAACCGAGCCTTATTCCTCCAATCCCTGCAAATAAATCAATAGATTTATACATCTTTTCTTCCTCTTTCATATTCAATAATATCTTCTATATTGCAATCCAACTTCTCACATATTCTACCTAAAATTTCAAGTCTTACAGGCTCATTACGTCCCATTCTTGAAATTGTAGACGGTCCTGTTTCTATCAACTTTTGTAAATCCCCTTTATTCATATCCCTATCGATTAACAACTTCCATAGTTTATTATATGAAAATTTCATAACGCTCCTCTTTCCTATCTGTTTGCATAGAAATTCTATATAGTATTATAGCATATTTTTTTAAAAAATGAAATCCGGTTTTATCGTTCATTCTCTCTATTTTTTGCATTTTTGTTGCATGCTTTTCATCCTCTTTTACTCATATCATCGATTTGTTTAATAATGCTTTTTTTAGGCTGTATTTCCAGAGTTTTTCCGTTATTCACATAATCATTCATATTAACTTTCAGATGTTCCAACTCCTCATATTGTGCTGATAATGAATTGTGTTTCTTCGCAATCTCCTCTTGTTTAGCTTGCAATTCTTTGGAATGCTCATTTAATTTCCTAAAAAGATTTTTACCGGATTTGTTCTTCAATCCTCCCAATACAGTATCTTTCAAATGAGGAAATTGCTTAAGAAAAATATCTATTTCCTCATAGGATTTCTGATAGGCTTCTATATCTTTTCGGTTCATCATCATATAAATTTTATCATTCGGATTTTTACGATAACCCTGATAATGCTCTCTTTTGCTGATACAGATTTGAATATGCTTAACCACTTCCTTTATCCTCTTTTGTTCCCACGAAAGTTTATCAAATTCTTGTTTCAATTCATTTTTTTGAAATGATATTTTTTGAATTCCTTTTTCCAATGCTTCCATAGAGTTAAAACCTTTATCTCTTATTTTTAACAGAATTTTGGATGCTACTTGCATGTTGGTGTGAACTACCCAATCCTGATTTCCATATTTGGTTTTATCAACCAACTCTCCTATTTCTTTATCTTTATTTCGGATTCTTTCTTTGATTTTTTCTTCGGTATAATTCACTCCAATGGTCTTTGCTCCGGTAAATCTCTGCTGATTTTTGGTTTTGAAAGCTATATGTTTACCAAACTAAATTTCATAGCTATACCTTTCCATTTTTGATAAAAAGTCCTGCCAGTTGATTGACTGTTTTATAGTTCTATCCATATCAAATTGAAGCCTTGATTTATAGCCGCTCCCTTTTTTATCCTCATTCCAATCATACCAATTCACAAATTTTCTTCGTTTAATCTCGTTAATTTCTTTTTGAGTTTCTTGGTTAGTGACAGATAAATTATGTTCCCTACAAAGTCTGTCGCTCTGATTTCTGATATTCATATTATCAATACAGATTATTATGAAATAAATGAATTCGATTTAACTGAGAATGATTTTTCTATTTCTGACGATGTAGAAAACTTTATAACAAAATATCTTGACAATTACAATACTATTGTAAATTTATATCCTATCACTTGTATGATATGCACTACATACATTTTGTTTATGCTCTTAAGTTGTTCTGTCCTTCAGTGTTTCCACCTACTATGACTTCTGATGACTTCTCATAGTTTGTTGTTACTACTATTTCGTCTGTGAGACCTCACGGGATAAGTTCTAATACTTTCATCGTTTACTTACAGGATTTACGCTTTGGTTTACGGTTGCCTTTTGGGTCTTTGCTATCTTTGGCTAGCTTGCCCACTTTTTACGCCTCATATCCTGTTTCTGTACGTCAAGCCACAATTTCGCTATTGCTTCTTCTCTCCTTTATATCGCATACAAAACTTGCAAGTCGCTGTCAGATTCGTTGACAACTACGCTCTTTAAGGAATTTCACCTCAGCTTTAGAACATGCTCGTCATACCAAAGAAACCGGAGACAAATATTTCTAAATATCTCTGGTGTAAAGTACAGTTTTTGGGAATCCCCTTATTTGACTTCTAACTCCTTATGTGGTTTACTCACAACTCTTCACCAACACTATTTAAGAAAGAGCCAAGATTTTTAGGTCTTAAAGTTATGTGCTTTCTTTTATAATATTCGATGATTTAGAGAAACCGGTAGTTATATATGCCTATTCAACCAGTCAATCTTCTTAAAGTCTTTATGGTTATTATTATCGTTTCTATATGAGTCTTTTGATGATGCTTCATAAATACTTAAAAACTGTTTCAGACTCGGTACACGAAACTTTATTTCGTTTAGTTGAATAAGTTCTATATCCGATTCGGCAATACCCGAAAAATCATATAAGGAATCAATTGATCCGTATTCTACGCTAATTCCATTTTTCCGGAATTCATGCTCATGAATGTCCACTAAATCATATCCCAATTCTTTCATAACCGTCATTATTTTATCCCAATTATAAATTATACCTTCATCGGGAGCTTCCCGTCCTCTTGGATCTCCCGGAACATGAATATCAATATCTGATGGTTTCCAATCTTCTTTTGACATAAATTCCAATCCTAAAGAACCCATTAATGTAGGCACGATTCCGATTTTATTTAAATATAAGCAAACGCTCCTAAATTCATCAAATAAAATACTCATTTCTTCTCCTCCAAAATTCCAATTTAGAATTCACTATTTCTACAAAAGCCTCCCTCCAAAATGTACCGACCCCCAAAAGTTAGACCAAAATCTAATGATTAGGAGGTCGGTGTTTTTATGGCAAAACATAGTTTTGAATTCAAGAAGAAAGTTGTTTTAGAATATTTGGATGGCAAAGGTGGAACGCCATATCTTTCTAAAAAATATGGACTTGGTTCTGACTCACAGCTACGCAAATG
>NZ_JAGXEX010000012.1:0-29569 GCF_019798045.1 Bulleidia sp. zg-1013 | reverse complement strand
AGAAAATGGATATATTCAAATGAACCAAGATGGTTCTTTAGAATTATTGGAAACAGGTCTTGCGATTGCTGAAAAAATTCATGAACGAAATACTGTGTTGACCGGTTATTTTAAACAATTAGGAGTTGATCCGGATATTGCTTATCACGACGCACATAAAATTGAGCATGATTTAAGCAATCAAACCTTCAACAAGATTAAAGAGCAATACCAAAAGAATAAAAAGAGTGACTAGGGATGTTTATTAAAATGGCTCCTATAATAGACTTTTTAATTGTCTACTATATAGGATCCATTTTACTATTCTCCTTTCCTTTTATTTTTGTTTGAATTGTCCAGTACAATTTTTTTCCTATCGACAACCTATGTCTTACTACATTACACCGTATTTTTATCTTGACTGATTGAAGCACCTAAAGCTCCACCAGGATGCCACTTCACATATTTTTGAGAATCAAGATTTCTTTCGGCTTGTAATAATATAGATAAGCATTGTAATGTGAACATTTCAACCAAAATTGATGCTCGCGGAGGCTTGTTTAAGCCATCGCCTTCTTTAGAAACCGTTGCTTTTAGAAAGACATCTGAGTTTTTAGCTAACCAAGATTCTTCATTACCTGAAACAGCAATTATTCTCGCTCCATTGGATTTTAATGTTTCAACGGTATACCTTAACTCAGAAGTTTGACCGCTATTTGAAATAGCGATAACAACATCCCCCACATCAACTTGTCCCGCACTGCCATGAACTGCTTCAGTCCCATCAAGAAAATAGGCTTTAGTTCCAATTGAAGATAGAAGAGAAGCAATATATCCTGCAACATAACTTGGTTTTCCAATACCAGTAACATGAACTCTTTTACCACTTTGTTCCTGGTTCAAAATCAAATCTTTCGCCTGCTTTAAATTTTCTTGATTCATGGCATCAATATGTGCCTCAAGTTCTTCCTGTATTGTTTTAATATATATATTTAAATCATTCATGCTTATCTCCAATCATAATTTACGATATAGTTCATAATTTTATTTGAATTTGTCTCTTGGTCTAACAACTTCAAAAAATCTTTATCATTCAATAAAATGAGTAAATCTGACATAGCTTTCATGTGTGACTCATTATCAACGGCTGACAATCCGAACAAATATTTAATAGGATTATTGGGACTTTCACCAAAATTCAAAGGGGTTTTAAGTGTTACGATTGAAATGCCATTTTCCAAAGCTCCTTCCGAGGATTTTGTATGAGGCAAGGCGATATGTGGTGTAATCGCAAAATATGAAGGACTTTGTTTTTGCAAACGAACCACGCTATTCTGATAATTTTTTGTAATCATCTTATTTTTCATTAAAGGTAAAAGAGACAGTTTCACCGCTTCAAGATCACTACTGCACTCAACTTGAGTCATAATGAATTGTTTCGATAAGATGTCCACTAATCGTTTAGGTTGAGTTTCTGTCGTCTCCTTAGAATTTGTACTATAAAATAATCCAACTAAGTCTGAAACCAACCGATTTTCTTCACTGATATTACCTAGATGATTTCTAAGAATAGATAAAATATCATCTGCGACAACCATCGTATTATGTAAATTACCTAAGTGAGCCTTAACCTCTTTTAATACGATAAATTTTTCATCGTCATCCATAATTGGATTTACTTTGACGACAGGAATCGATGATTCAGCAATTTCTTTGAATATGCTAGTTGTAAAAATAATATCAACATCAAAACGATTCGGATCAAATTGGCTGACTTCAATTGGTTTTAAAAACTCAATACTAGGAAATAATAACTTCAACTCATTGTGCAGAATCACCGATGAACCTATTCCATTAAGACAAACAATCAAGGCTCGTTTCTTTTTAATAATTTCTTTAGAAGGTTCATCAATGAAAATTGAAGCGAAATGCATCGTCAGATACGTTAATTCATCATCATTAATATCTTGATTAAAAAGATTACTCATCGGTTTCATGGTTTCCCTAACCAAATTAAATAAAGCCGGATATTGTTCTTTGACTTTATCTTTTAACGGATTATATATGGGTAACTTAAACAGCAAACGATAATATGCCGGTCTAAAATGAGCATAAAGATGCTTAAATTTATCTTCAATGTTGTCATAATGAATTCCACTGAGAATTTCAAAGCGAGTCATAATTTTAGAAACTAATTTAGCAATTAACAAACAATCTTCTGTGTCATCTAAGACATTTCCAAATGAAATCCCTAAAATCCAAGAACTTAAATACTCTCGATCTTGTTTTTTCATTTTCATTCTAAATGGGAAGAAATTGACCAAATCATCTACAAAATCGTATTCTTTAAAGGTAGGCATCATTTCCACTTTTGGTAAATCGTCCACTATTTGTTGGTGACTGTGAGCAATAATGCGATGAGTGACAAAAATAAAAATATAAATAAATTCTTTTAATCGATCTTCAACAAATGAAATTCTATGTTTTTCAGATAATTCTTGAATAATTAATTTTGAAAATTCAAACGTATAAAGATGAAGCTTCTCAATAACCATATCAAGCACTTGATGTGTTGTTTCTTGAGAAATAAGTGAAATCACAGTCATCATCATATAGCGTCGAATGTCCATTTCATTACCGGTTAGAAAATAACCATCGACACGATTATAATCCAACCTGATATGTTCTTTTTCCAAATCAAATGACAATTCACTTAAATCTTGAAAAATCGTTGATTTACTGATGTTAAGATAATCCGTGAAGTGATTTGATGAGAGATATTCGTTTGACACAAATACGCATAAAAAGAGAAATATTTTTCTTTCGTTTTTATTTAAATAATAGGTTTTATCGCCAGTAGAAGAAAACAGGGATTTAATCAGAAAATCTCTCGTTGCTAAATCGACAATAAACTCTTTATCTTGCCCAATTTTTATTGTTTCGTGTTGACTCTCTTCAATTAACACATTAAGTTTGTCTAATCGATATAATATTTGTCTTCGTGTCGCTTGACTTTCCCTTTCTGCATCCAATAACGTTGATTGTGACCTTTTAATGATAAGTTGTAACAGTTGAAGTATTTCTCTATCCATCTATAACCTTCTATTTTGTTATTTCTTTATATTTTGCAACTGCATTATGCAAACCGGATCTTAGAATACTCAAATCATTCGCTGAAATAAAATAATTTAAATCATCTTTAAAATATTCAAGAATTTCATTCGCTCCAATAATTCCAACCGGTTTATCCAGTTTTTTACTCACGCTAATAACTTTAGTGATGGTCTCTAATTCTTTTTTATCCATAATATTGTCCGTTACGCCTAAAGATATACTTAAATCGACCGGTCCAATGATACAGGCATCAATGCCCGGGGTCTCTAGGATTTCTTCAGCATTTTTAACCCCTCGTTCCGTTTCAATTTGAGCAATAGTAACTACTGTTTTATTCTTAAGTTCCATATTCCCCTGATGATTTCCACTAGGACCATAATTGGTATGAGCCCCACTGGAATAACCTCTAAGACCAATTGGCGGGTACTTGCTAAATTCAACTAATCGTTCAGCTTGTTCTTTCGTTTCAATCATAGGTACCATTATACCGACTGCACCATTATCAAGGGCTTGTCCGATTTCTCTACGGCTAAGTTCACTTACTCTGATAAAGCTTGGCAAACCTATATTGTTACCAAACAAGAATAAATCGTGTAATTTTGATTTAGAAAATGAGTTATGTTCATTGTCATAAAACAAGAAATCTAACCCTGCGTCTTTGGACATGACAAGCATGGCTGGATTAGTCACTAGTTTTACAAACAAGCCGAAATATTTTTTATTTAAATTTTTCATGTTCTTTCCTATTATGAATTAGAGCAAGGCAACCCTTGCTCTAATGACACTCTATTCTTAGAATCAAAACAATCCTTTCATAAAGTTTATAATTGCATAAATTACCGCACCAAAAATATTGTAGTCAATGTTTGGGAATGATGCTTCAGCAATTCCTAATTGAGCAAATGCCGGATAGAGAACAAGTGGTAACACAACTAGTCCAATTCCTACCAAGAATGAACCAACTAAGGCACCTTTCCATCCACCATATGCATTACCAAAGACACCTGCTGTTCCTCCAGAGAAGAAGGCAATCCCTGCTGCCGGAATCAGTACAACCGGACTCTTAAACATAATCATTAACCACATTCCCAAGAATCCTCCAAGCAAAGCTCCGACAAATCCAATTAAGACTGCATTAGGCGCAAATGGGAAGACGGCCGGGCAATCCACTGCAGGTTTTGCATCTGGAATATATTTTTCTGAAATACCAACAAATGCTGCCGTAATTTCTGCAATAAATTGACGAACCCCATAAATTAATACACTCATTCCTGCCGCAAATTGTAATCCTTGTAATAATGGCCAGATAAACCATATATCATTTATCGCCATTTTTTTAACTACATCCATATGTCCATTGACAACACAAGCAATGGTTGCGACATAGAATAATACCATCATAAAGACAGCGACAGAGAAAACAAAATCTCTAAATAATTTTAAGAAGTCAGGTAAATTAACATCTGAAGAATCACTTTCTTCTTTTTCAGCAGATTTAGCAAATAGCTTTCCTACCCATCCTGCAAAAGTATAACCTATTAAGTTAAAATGACCCATCGCAATGTCATCAGATCCTGTAATTTTCTTCATGAATGGTTGAGCTAATGAAGGGAGGGCTGCTCCGGCAAATCCTAAAACTAAACCTCCAACTAATACGGTTACAATCATTGGGGACCCCAAAGCTATAAACACAAGTGCCAACACTGCTCCAAAATATAAGAAATGTTGTCCTGTTAAGAAAATAGCTTTAAATTTAGTGAATTTAGCAATGATTAGATTAAATATAAAACCTAAAACAAAAACTAAAGCCACCTCTGTTCCAAACTCGTTTAAAGCTAAGGCGGTTGCAACTTCAACTTGAGTTGTGACTCCTTCAACACCAAAACCTAGATTAAATAACTTTGAGAAGTTATTGACAACTCCGGACATGGCACCGGAGCCAATATTGAAAATCATAAATCCGATAATTGTCTTAACTGTTCCAGATATGACCTCTGAAGATTTTTTCTTTTGAAGTAGTAGCCCAACTAAGGCGACTAATCCAATAATAAGGGCAGTATTTCTAACTTGACCTAATAAAGCTTCTATCATTATTCTCTCTCCTTCCGCTTAATTATTGATTTGATTCAAAGTTTAAATATTCTTCCAATTTAGATTGAATTTCGTTCTTATCTACAATGTTTCGAATACCAATAGCGTATTTCACTGTATCTCTTAGCTCTTCAGCCAGATCTTCCATCGAAATAAACAAATCACCGGTATACCCGATTAAAGAATCCAAATTCCCGTGTTCAGTTTCAATGGGATAGTTATTTTCTTTAATCACTTGATCTACTTTGATTTTCAATAATAAACTGGATCCCATACCCGCTCGACACGCAACCAATGCCTTATACATCTGTCCAACTCCTTTCTACATCTTTTAGATAATTTAAAATCTCCTTTGGAGAAGTTGCATTATCCAGAAATTCAAAAAATGAGGCTTTTTCAAACAACTCCGCTAACATTGATAAAGCACCTAAATGAACATTATTATCAATGGCACTAATGACAAACAAATATTTGATCGGATCATTTGTTTCGCTTTTAAACTCAACCGGATGCTTTAAAGTCGTGATTCCTATCGCATTCTCAAGTGCCCCTTCTTCCGAACGAGCGTGCGGTAAGGCCACCTGAGGTAAAAGGACGAAGTACGGACCCGTTTTTTCCAAGACCTTTAAGATGTTATCCACATAATCTGTACTAATTTTTTTATAGTCGACTAAGGGTTGGGCGGCGATACGAATTGCCTCTTCTCTATTCTTTGCTTCGACATTTAATTGAATTAAATTTTTATCAAAAAAATCACTAATCATGGCTTCACCCTTTCCGGTATCATTTATCTATTTGCATTATAAAATCAGAAGTGCATTAAACCAATATTAATTGAAATCAACTTTTGTTGAAGCATGGTGACAAAAAGTAAATGTTTAATTATTGAATTTACACTCTAAGTGCAACAAAAAATGATTCATAGTTTTCTGATAAAATAGTGTTTGCAAAGATAACTAAAAACAAGAGAAAATATGAATCACTATAAAAATATTTTACACGAAGTTAGTATGAGTTTTTACTTACTAAAGCTGTCTCATTTAGTTGTACAATCTATCATTTTCAAAAAGCTCATCCTCTATTCGCTTTTCCAAAAATCGATGTCCCATTATTAAAATAAGTCCTAAAAGTGGAATTCCGTTAATCATCAATACTGGAATCAATTTAATGGCGATAAGAATAACTGTCGCCCTTTTCTCATACATGGCACTTCCCCAATCTCCACTAATCAATGGGAATACGGATTCCAAAATACCCTGATACCATATCACAAAATCATTCTTCCTATATTCCGGATTCATAATAAAGCCAATGAAAAAAATCAACATCGCCATGATATAAAATGGAATAAAAATCAAAGTGAATTTTCTCGTCTTTTGAGCAGACTCCATACAGATTCGATCTTTATCATTTTGACTTAAACTTTCTAAAGATTCATTCTTTAGACACTTTTTCTTAAATACATATCCAATAAATCTGTATTGAATAGATTTTTTTATATCGCTTTTCATATAAAACTCCTTTCTTAATTTTATTCTATAATCTTATAGAAAGTTTTATTGATATAGACGATTCTACTTTGACTTTCCTGCTAAGCTATTCCCAAAGTGTATATTGTGCATATATGGATAGATCTGCATTTTGAGAATGAATTGTTCATTTTCTTTTCTTTCTTCATAACTTAGGAGAAAATGAAAAAATATCTCTCCTATTCTCTTGTATGGTATCTATTAGAAAATATGAAATACGTAATTATACTCGCTATGACTACTCCAATTATATAGAAATTGACTACATTTAACAAAGACCGGTTTTCAACTTCATATATTATTGAAGCAAATACAAGCAAGAATGTACTTTTAACTTGAAAAGCATCGTTCCCTTGGCATTTTATTATTGGTATTTTACATCTCCATGATTTCTATTTTGTTTCACTAAACATTTATAATGTTCATAATACTAAAAGAGGGCTTACAAAAGTATTGTTATTCCTCGAAATTAAAAATCAGGTATAATGGTTGAAAAGGAGTTCAAATGTCTATTTACGAATCGGGTGAGGATTATCTATTAGCTATTTTAGTGATTAAAGAAAGAAAAGGTATCTGTCATTCTATTGATGTGGCGGAAGAAACCGGATATTCCAAGGCGAGTGTTTCTATCGCTATGAAAAAATTAAGAGAAAATGGATATATTCAAATGAACCAAGATGGTTCTTTAGAATTATTGGAAACAGGTCTTGCGATTGCTGAAAAAATTCATGAACGAAATACTGTGTTGACCGGTTATTTTAAACAATTAGGAGTTGATCCGGATATTGCTTATCACGACGCACATAAAATTGAGCATGATTTAAGCAATCAAACCTTCAACAAGATTAAAGAGCAATACCAAAAGAATAAAAAGAGCGACTAGGGATGTTTATCTCTTAGTCATTTTTTTAAATAAATTGATTGAAGAATGTCAAAATTTAATGACCAAAAAGTATGTCAAGAAATCAAAAAAGCCCATTTCACCGGGACTTTTAAAATAAGAGCGCGTGATGAGAATCGAACTCACGTATGCAGCTTGGAAGGCTGCCGTTCTACCATTGAACTACACGCGCATAAGAGGTGACTCGGAAGGGACTCGAACCCTCGACCCACTGATTAAAAGTCAGTTGCTCTACCGTCTGAGCTACCGAGTCATATAAATAAAGAAAAGGCTGGGGCAGCGAGATTCGAACTCACGCATGAGGGAGTCAAAGTCCCTTGCCTTACCGCTTGGCTATGCCCCAATCCGAAATCATTGCGATAAACACAACAAATAAAATGGTGGAGGCGGGTGGTTTCGAACCACCGAACCCATAGGGAGCAGATTTACAGTCTGCCGCGTTTAGCCACTTCGCTACGCCTCCAACATGGTGCCGACTATAGGAATCGAACCTACAACCTATTGATTACAAATCAATTGCTCTGCCAATTGAGCCAAGTCGGCATTTAGAAAAAAATGGTGGAGGTTAACGGGCTCGAACCGCTGACCCTCTGCTTGTAAGGCAGATGCTCTCCCAACTGAGCTAAACCTCCACAGCTATTTACTGCTTAGTTATACTAACACGCCCCTACCTATCCGTCAACATTTTTTTCATATTTATCGAAAAATGAGAATGTCAAGATTTAATGCGAAAAAATTTTTATAAAATTGGTTAGTCGATTTTTCAACTAACTTTTTTCATAAATAACTGATTTTAACGCTATTTTAAAACGCTTATCCTACTTTTAAACACACTAAAAACAAGTTATTAGAAAACAAGCTATGAGACTTATATTTTTTCTAATTCTTTTTGATAAGCATGAAAAGAAGTATCGTAATTTAATATTTCCCTAGGATAATGATTAATCCAATTTTCTATTTCTCGAATTTTCTTTTCACTAATATTTGTGAAATCTGTGTACTTCGGTATCCATCTTCTGATTAATCTATTGGCATTCTCATTCGACCCTCTTTCAAAGCTTGAATAAGGATGACAATAGTAAAGCTTAGTCCTTTTACCTGCATACAAACACGACTTTTCTATTTCATTGAAATAAGAGAATTCTATGCCGTTGTCCACCGTAATTGTTTTGAATATCTTACTGAATTTAGATTTTAATTTCCTTTCAATCCGATTGACCATTTTAACTACATTACTAGCATTTTTCTCTTTTAATTTAAAAATTAACTCCATCCTGGTTTTTCTTTCGGTCAAAACTAATAATGACACTTTCTTGTTTCTTTTTCCTATCACACTATCCATTTCCCAATGACCAAACTCTTTTCTGGATAAAATTGACTTATCTCTTTCTTCAATCGTTGTACCTTTTAGATTTATCCATTTTCTTGGTACTATTTTTCTTTTCTTTTTTCTTCTCGGCATTGGAAGCTTCTTCATCTCTAATTTTGAAAAAACATCTTTTTTAATATAGTTATAAACGGTTGTCGTACATATAGACACTTCTTGAAACAATTTTTTCATTTTTATCTCTCCCAAAACCGCTTTTGGTGAATAATGTTCTCTTACTATTTTATCTTCTATATATTTGGCAAATTCATGATGTTTTCCTAACTTAATTGATACTCCTTTGTTTGTTAAATTATTTCTATAACTTTCTTCAGCGATAATTGGACTATATCCCTCCACCTCTTGTAAGTGGGTATCCAAGTGAATATATCTCCCTCTTTTTAGTTCTCTATAAATCGTTGAATTATGTACATTAAGTATTTTAGCTATTTCACATGGTTTTACCTTTTCCTTTAGTAAGTTTTCAATTCTTAATCTTTTGTAATAGCTTAAATGGGAAAAGTGTCTCATAATAAAAACTCCTTTTTCTTTCATAAATAAAGTATCATCAATACAGATTAAAAACTTATAATTCTTTTTTGATGTTTATTAAGATAACTTAAATCTCCTTCATAGCCAACTTCATAATTTCTTGATTCACAATTATTTCATCATCCTTTTTAGCCTTAGCTTTGTGGAATATTTCCCAATTCCCACCATCTTCCGGATGATTTACAGCAATACATCCGATACTTGGGTATTTATCAAAATAATTGCTATATCGATCCAATATTGTTTTCTTTTTATTCATAGGAACGACAATAAAATTTTTATGACAGTATTTTGAATTTTCGTAAGCCTGTGCAAAAGCCTTAGAAATATCTTCCAGCTTAAATTCAAAACTGCATATCTCAAAATGTGACTGCCTATCACCTGAAGATAATACTTTATCAATCGTTACTAAATCCATAGCTCCATGCCTTCCCTGGCATTCAAATTGATACCTTGCTATGCTCTTCCTATATCCATACTTTTTCCAAAAGGCATCTTTTAAATCTATTTCTTTAACAAATTTCATTCTTCATTCCTTATCTACATTATCCTCTAATAGTTATATCTCTGGTCTTAGCTATTTTTAGCAGTTTTAAATCGAAAAGAAAATAAGGAAGAATCATTTAGATTCAACCTCATTCTCTTTTATCCTATTCCATTCATCTCTTAATAGAAATCTGTGAAACTCGGGTAATGGTTTTCTTGCAATCACAGAAGGTTTATTCATTTTTTTGTAATATCTATATTTAGTGAATGGAAGTAAATGAGTGTAAATCGGATTCTTCCTTTGCGATAAGATCAAGGCTTCCCCATACTGAAAGCGACTTAACCGATCCGCTGGCATAATTGGTAGTTTGTCAAACGCACCTTTTTCATGATTCCATTGAAATTTATATCCGGCACGGTAAGAAATATATTCCAAGGTTTCTTTTTCGCCAGCCAATAAATAGATAATGTTCATTACATTATTCTTGATTGCTTTTGCGGTATTTTTTCCATACTTTTCATCTAATTGAGATAGATCCTGAACAACCATTGTCATTCTCACACCTCTAAACCGCATAGCCGATAACATATTATCAATCCCGGAAAGAGCAGGAGAAATTCCAAACTCATCCCAAATAATGTTAACTGGAATCGGGAGTTTTTGGTTTTCTTCTTCACGAGCCGTTTTAACGACTTCTTCATAAACCTGTTTAATCAACAGCGTTACAAATGGATAGTAAGTTGCCTTTTCATCATGCACACCAATAAATAACGCTGTTTTCTTTGTTCCTAAATCATGAAAATCAATATTAGATTGACTTGTCATTTTCGCTATGGATTCATTGAGTGTACCAATACTAATCTTTGTGTCGAATGTTCCTAAAATATTGGATCTAGTATTTTCCGGTTGATCCAATACGCCCTTCATTCTTTGCATGGAGAAATCTTCTGATGATTTTAACATTAAGAAATGATTGATAATTTCATCGTTTCTAAAAAACGCTTCTGTAGTAACCATTTCATCTCGAAAAAGTTTTATTGTTCTGAAATTAATCTGATTATCATCTAGTTTCTTGAGGATATATTCCCCTTGTTCATCTTGATCTAGGTATTCATATTCCAACATGAACAGAATAATTCCTTCAAAAAGGAATTGCGCTTGTTGCCAAAAGAAAGAATTTTTCGAATCTTTTTCCAGAAACAAGGTATTAGAAATATCTCTTAGATATTCTAGTGCTTCAGAAAAATCAATTGGTGGAAGTGATGTTTTCTTCTTCATTTCCACTTGGATTTTCTTTTCTTTAAATCTATCTAGCAATTTCTCGAAGACATACATGTTTTGCAACTGCTGATCTAAGGGCTTTCCCCTAATCAAAATTTCTTTTGCGGATTCCACTAAAGGCTTGACATTCTTGAATCCTAATTTTGCAAAGTGAATTATTCCCGTTGTTGAAGTGCATAATTTATGCAGGTGAATCAGGGAATTAAATTCTTTAATCAAACCTAAGTATTCTTTTTTATACGCTAAATAGGCTTCCTTTTCAGTTCCTACTGTGCTTAAAATCTTCTCTTCATAATTTTTTTCAATCGATCTGTATTTTTTAATGACAATACTTAACGGATTCCATAATGAAGATGTTTCAGGATCAATAAAATTAACGGAAATGATAGTGTAGCCTTTTTCTTTTAACTTATGGTAAAAAGTGGGCATTAATTCCCCTTTAATATCATTGATAATCATACTTTCCCCAGCCATCATGGATCCCATAATCATAGGATTAATTTGTGATTGCGTTTTACCTGAATTGGTAGTTCCGACTACAATATTATGACTATCGGAAGCATCTACATACATTTTATTTTTAAATGTTTCTATCGGAATACCCGATCTAAAGTAAGTCTCCTCTCTGTTAATATTCCATTTTTTCAAGGTGGTAAAGCGGAAGTCTTTATTCATTTTTAGGAAGTCCATTAGCTTGTTTGCTCTCTTTTTAGATTCATTGAAACAATAATTACAATAATCTCTAAAATAATCCCAGGTGAATCTTTCTCCTTCTTGCCGGTTTGATAAACTTTTTTGAACATTGACTATAAAGGAACACACAAATACAAATATTCCAATCAGAAGAAAAGCAATCCATATCTTTATAGATGGTATACAATATATGTTATACATTGTCTTGATGTTCTTTAACTTACTAACCGCATATGTAATTGTCCCAATGGTGGCTCCGACCATTATTGCTAGAACACTTATTAAAGTTAGCAACATTGACCAATAACCAATAGCACTTTGTAGCTTATCTTCTTTCAAATGATTCAATACAGCTTCATCGGTGAAATTTAATCTTTGCAGTCCTACTCTTGTTTCCTTCTTTGTTGATAAGTGCTTATACTCTAGTCTTTCTTCAGCCGTCAATCTTCTTTCAGCTCTTCTTCTTTCTCTTTCGCTTTTGTTTGGAGAAAACAAAGTTAAAAGGAAAAAGAAAGTCAGTAAACCGGAAAAGATTAGGCTTAATCTAAAATAGTCACTGTTTCCTTGCCAGTAAACCACCGACCAGGGAAGTAAGAATTTTTGCTGCTTACTCCAAGCAAGCAAATCATAATGAAAACTTAAAAAGTATGCAATCTGCGTAACCGACAAATATAATAAGGGAAACCAGGTAACAATTAACAAAAATTTATATCTTAATTTCATAATCTGAATTGGTATGAATCATACCAATCTCTCCTTTCTAACCAATTGGTATGATTCATACCAATTGGTTTTTATAAACTTTGGATAATTTCAAAATCATCCACTACATTAACAAGTTCATCCGTATTTCTTAGATAGGCATTAATTTCTGATTTTGAATTAGAAAGGTATTGCCTAATTTCAGGATCAACATTCTTTCTAAATTGGCTATTTAAACGAAAAGCAAAGCTACTTTTTTCACTCTTATTCAAAACATAGTTTTTCCCTTTTACATTATTGGAGAAGCCGTTTTCAGATAAATATTTTTCTCTTCTCTTTTTAATCTTTTGAACATTATAATCATTCATCAGATCATCTTTTTTTGAATTGGTATGATTCATACCAATTGCTTCTTTTGTTTCATCATCCTTATAAGCCTTCAAAACCATATTTGCAATTTTGATTTTCAAATCATAAAGATTAGTCAGTGCATTATTGAATACATTTTCTTTTGCGACTGAATTTAAAGCTTTATCATTGTCTTTTAGCAGTTTTAGAAAATTTTGATAATCTTCCTTCCCAACTGTATCTTTTAATATCATTTCAGATATTTCTAATAGTTCTTTTCGTTTGTCTTTCTGATGAATTGAATGAAATTGCAATCTCCCTGTATCTTCCAAGCGAATGTATAAATTGAAGATCTTATTGATTGTCATGTAATTTAAATGCTTGTTCTTAATTGAAATAGAATCCAGAATTTCTTTTTTTCTTAAATCAATCTCTTGTTTAAATTCCAAGGAGCTTCTTTGTTCTAAAGTTCGCTTTCGATCATAAAGCTCTGTATAGATAATTCTTTTTACCCGATCCAATTTTCTCTTATCAATCTTGCCTTTTGTCAGTGTTTGTTCCTTTTCAAAAAAATTAAAATGGATATGAGGGTGCTTTGTGTTTGTGTGGTAATCCATCCACCACATTAAATTGGTATAATTCATACCAATTGCCTTAGCAATTTTTGGCATACATTTGTCCATTAAGGTAGCAAAATCAGATTGGCTATTTAATCCGTAAGATTTCGCTTCTTCATAATTTTCGAAAGATAACATTTCTTGAAATAATAAATTGCCTTTTTTACTAAAAGATTCTTTTGCTTCCCGAAGCCATTCTTTTTCTTTTTTATCCGTTAAAAAGCCATTATCAGAATAAGTATAGTAAATTTCTTTTCGTTCAGACGAATTAACCGCATAGGCTCTTTGTGTATAATCAAAAAATGAATAATCTTTTTTTGAGTCTCCACTTTTTTTGATTGCTGATTCTCTTTTGTGATATTTGAATAAGCCCTTTTCTCCAAAGATGGAATTGGTATCAATAACTCCTTTGAAATTTGAATTAGGCGGAGCTAAAGTTCCATATTTTAAAAAGGTACTTTTAAGAATAGCCATAGATTATTCCTTTCTATTGAAAAAGGAATTGGTATGATTCATACCAATTCAATTATTTTGTTCCAACTATTCAATTTATTTTTTATGAATTGAGACTTTCATTAGTCATTATTCATTCCTAATACTCAATTCACTTCCTTATTTACCATGATTTTTTTCATGATTTAGCTTCATTTATGAATAAATTCCCGCTAAATTTCGTAAATAAGAAAGCAAGATAAGGAGATTGTATTCAAAACTCGTGTTTTTCATCGTCCAATCTCTTCGGACAATCTAGCAAAGCTAGATTTCATCGATATTTTAGTGTGTTGCTATCATCTACACGTTTTGATATACAAATCGGCTATTTTTTTGGTTTCGTGTACGGATATGTGTTGCCATCGTCTACACAAGTAAATACTAGGTAATTTCATTTTTTTTCGTTTTTTTATCCGTACATTTTTAAACTTATTGATAGTCAATTTTTGATAATTTTTCGTAAATCTTTTCTTCAATGATTCTATCCATTTCAAAGCTTATTTTATTAATGTCCAATGAAGGAAATTGTTGCTTCAAGGTTAGTAAATTCATAACCAATAAAGCATTTATTTTATCCTCTGTATGCAACTTTGAATCTGAATTGGTATGATTCATACCAATTCCTTTTGAATCTACTTGATATTCTTTAATCAACTTAACAACAAAGTCAGTAATATTCAGCCCTTCCTGTGTAGCCAATGTTTTTAAGTTTTGTTTTATTTCTTTATCAATTCGGATATTTAAATTTTCTTTCATTCTTCATTCCTTTCCAAAATTGGTATAATTTATACCAATTTCTCCATCTTCTTCAGCAAGCAATATATTTCATGGATTTCCTTTTTTGTGTCATTATCCAATACGTTTTCATTACTCTTATCTTCATATTTCAAATAATAAGAAGATAGCATTTCTTGAAATAACGCTGTATTACTTTTTTTCAATTGTTCGGTTAGATAAGAAAATTTATTATACTCATTTTCACTCAACCTAAATTCAAGTCTTCTTGTTTTCATAATTACCCCTTTTTGAATTGGTATGATTCATACCAATTCATTTTTTTGGAACTGCAAAAGAACAACCCCTTTTGCAAAAATGATTTTTGAAATCTTGCCAACTGTACTTCCAATTCAATTGAATCCCGCCTGGAGTTTGTGTATTCCCATGACTAATCCATATAGATTGACCATCAAAAGATTCTACATAACCGACATGACCATGGACGGGGCTCCCCAACGTCCATTCAGAACTAAACACAGAATTAGGAGCTGGCGTACTACTTAGAACAAATTGTTCAGGATGTGCCAACACAATTTCTTTTGCGTTCACTTTTCCATCACCTCTAGCACCCGATGAAACATGGTAGGTTTGATAGAATCTGCCCCATGCAAAAGCGGTGCATTGTCTTCCATCATAACTTCCAGGATATTTTGGAAAAGGATTTCCATTAGCAAAGATTGAATCCCAAATCCTATAGTTTGCCGGATCACTTCCTGAATAGTATGTTCCTTCCTTGATGGTAATATTAGAAGATCCGGTATAACCGGCAGATACTTCTGTTCCTAAACTTACTTTAGGATGAGTATTCAGCAATGCTAATATCGGAATCATCAATAACATGATTAACAAAACATAGGGTCCCATTATTCCAAAAACAATACTAACTAATTTTTTTACTATTTTCAGATTAGATCACCTCATTTCTAAAAAGATTGGTATGGTTTATACCAATCTATTTTTATTGAAATACTATAATTCATATCAATTCAATTATTTATTATTTTATTTCTTTCCAATATAATTGAAGAATATTTGACAGCTCTCTTCTTACCACTTTTGAAATATAATCATTGTTATGATTTAAAAAACTTCTTTCATATTCTTCCTGTATCAGCTTTTCTAAAAGCTCCGTAGTCGATGTTCTACCACTGGCTTGTTTTAGATATTCTAATTTTTCTTTTGTTGATTCATCTAGGCGAATCGTTGTCGTTGCCACTTTCATAAGAAATACCTTCTTTCCTGAAATTCCTCCATAATTTCTAAAAATGAAGCTAGATATTAATCATATCCAGCTCCCATTTCAACTAATTCATTATCTGTTGCTAAAATATGAATAGGTAATCTCTTAGATCCACAAATAAACAAGCTATCTCCTTGCATTAAATCTTGAATTAATAACTGCTCATTATCATTTAAAGAGTCAAGTTTAGCAACATCAGTTACACCATCTTTATCCAAATTCATAATAATCTTGTAAACCGCATTTTGAAATATTGCTTTCCCGTGAGTAAGGACTTTATCATCAGCGAAATCTCTTGGAGAGTGAGTTATCGTACATATAATATTCTTGTACTTTCTCGATCGACGATAAAATTGCGCTACTAATTCAGCTGTCTTGCCTTTTAAAATCATCGTATGAGCTTCATCTATAATAAAAGCCGATTCTTGCGTTTCATCCAAACACAATGACCAGGCATAAGTAAACATGACATAGTACAAAGCCGTTTGAAGATTATCTGATAGATTGAATAATTTTTTTGTTCCAAAAGAAATGATTTGTCTGCCTTGTTCATCAGGTAGCTTAACCGTTGTATGACCGTTAAAATAAATCGACCATTCATTTAAAAGTCTTTGTAACTTCATGTGAAGATCATTTAGATATTCACTTTCCTTTTTATACTGTTCCTTATTGGAACTGTTTAGCAATCTCATTCTAGCTTCTAAGATTCTATTGAAATCTGAAAAAGTAGGCATATCTTCATAAGTCTTATCCTTGAAGGATTCATATTTGCCATCCTTATCTTTAGAAATACCCACCTCTTCATAAGTCTTTTTAACTAGATTCCCAACAAGAGCCAGGCTATTTTCTGATATGCTTGGAAATAAATACCGCAACAGCAAATTCAAGTCTTCAATAACGTTAAAAATAGCTAATTCAGTATCCCACATCTTGAAATCATCTTCATCATCATCAGTAGAAATAGGTTTTAAATCAAAAATATTAATAATATTATCTCGTTGCCCCCAGTTCACAAAAGTACCGCTATACTTTTTGGTAATACGATTGTTTTTGTTTTCAGGATCAATCCAAATAATCTTCCACTTATTTCTAATAAAGTTTCTGATATTAAGATTTACGGCAGTTGTCTTCCCCGATCCGGCTTTTCCTAAAACAACCATGTTGCCATTCACTCTATTGTCTTTAGGAGCTTCTTTAGGATTGTGCATATAGTATGCCGGATCAAACAAAACTATCCCCCCGTTTTGCTTTTCATGACCAAACAAGAATCCTTTTTCATCTTTTAAAGTATCAAATACCCACGGATATAAACCAGCCACAGTAGTAGAAGGCATAGGTTGTCCAAACTGTTCTAGCACAACTCCTGGAAGATTAATATCAATCCATAATGGATTGACCAATTTAAACAATTCTTCTTGGATAAAATTAGCCTTTGATAAGGTTAAGCCGTAAGTAGATACTCTACTCATTAAATCCAATCTTACTTGTTCTAATTCTTCCAATTCGTCCGACCACACTTGCAAAACCAGAACAACATCATGTGTTCTATCGTTATTTCTAATAACCTGTTCAATATACTGTTCTTGAGATTCTAAATTTTTTTGAATTCTAGCCAATACCATTCGATCGGTACTCTTTTTATATCTTTGTTGCATTTCAGCTAAATCTCTTCTAAGCATTTGTGCCATATTCACGCCTTTTAAATGACGATCCAACATGAATAATTTTATTCTTGGATCATTTAAAAATTCACACAAGAAGCCTTCCGTAAAATGAGTGGTAAACTTTTCAACCAGCAAATTGGAAACATATTTATTGCCTATGATTAGATAATTATTTTTTACTCCAAAGCCTGTTGGAGCTAACTTACTCTTTTCAATTCTCTTGATGGCTGGTCGAATATTATAAATTGGAGTGCCGTACTTAGAAAAATCTTCTGTTGAATCAGTCTTTTCCAACTTGTCCTTTGCTTCATTGTATTTAATTTTTTGATTTAAATAGGAAAGGATTCCTCTTCCAAACATATAATCATTAATTGAATTGTTTTCAAACGCATAGGAAATATAATTGAAAAAATCACGCTTATTTAATTCTTCAGGATAAAATAATCCTGCTTGCAAAGCACCGTATAAATCATCCATGTCCTTCTCAAGTTTTCTTGGTTCAGAACTCTTAATAAGGACAAAAAATTCTAATTCTTTAAAAGATTGTTGGAAGGATTCCATTTTATCCAAATCAGCTTCTAACATTTTTTTGACAACTTTATCATCTTCTTCATTCAAAAGATTATTCACATTATTGATATATTGATCAGCATTGACTGGGCTGTACACAAATTGAAAATATAAATTTCCTGGAGATTGATTAAAACAACTTCTTACTGCTTGAATTCTTCTGAAAAAGGCATTTGTTTCATCTATAAAAATGTTATGAGGAAGAATTTTATACCCCATAACATATTCTGTTTTAGACCCTCTTTTTAAAATAATCATATTATCCTGAACTTCATCAATATCCATCCAAGATACTGTGCTTGCCATTTTTTTTCTGATCTTCTGCACTTCTTTTTGTTGTTTTTTAAAGCGAACAACTTCTTTTTTTTCAAAGCTAGTCAGTTTCCTTTTCATCTTCTCTAACTTCATAACGAGCTATTCCCTCCCAATAGTATTCTTTTTTCTTCTTGATATACAAAATTACAATTCTTAAAAAAATGAATAAATTATGATTGATTCCAAAAGGCATCGTTAGAAAAAAAACAATAGCACTTGGAAGAATCAAAAACACAATTACTTCTACATGAACAAGATTCCCGACCATCGCAACATAGGTTATAGATGTTAAAAAACTAAATATCAAAGTTGATATTAATAGTGTTAAATCAATAGGTTTAAAGCGATTCATAATCAACCGCCCACTCTTGAAGTTTTTAGGTACAATAAATTCCATTTTTTAAATCCTTTCATTTTTTTGAAGCATTTCTATTTCTTCCATCACTTCAAATACTTCATCAGAGAAAAGTTATGATTTTCAATAGAAACAAGCCTTGCAAAAGCGTACTTTTCTCTTTTTTTGTGTGAGTTGCAGAAAAAGCCCATTTTTAAGCGTTTTTAGGCGTTTCTTTAAAAGAATGAATGGAATATCAAACTTTTAAGAGAACTACCCTAGATTGCTTTTAAAATGAGCCTTTTTTTCTGTACTCTAAAATTTTTAGTTCTTTTTTGGTCTTGAACCATGCAAAATAGCATTTCCCTTTGAAATTTGACTATTTACAAAATTTCTAACCATACCACCGACCATGGATTGACCAAACCCACTTGTTCGATAAGTATTGGATAAGAATTGCCCTTTGGATCCAACTTTCCAAGTTTGTGAAGAGGCTCTTGGTGAAGATTGCCCACCCGGATTAGAATAACTATCACTTCTTAATGGAGTGGCTCCTATCCTAGATTCCATTTCTGATGGTTCTGATTGAAGGAGATCCATGCCTAATGCCCTTGCCCCAGCATAGGATCCAACAGCAACGGTAGTTCCGGCAACCGATCCGACTTTTCCACCAGCATATTTTACCCCGGCAGTAGCTAGTTTTGTGCCAGCCAAAGCAGCCGTTCCAAATTGCATAGCCTGCCTAATTCCTTGCATACCACTGGTAGCTCCAATATCTGATCCAAGTATTTGAGCTATCCCTTGCGGTGCATTGAGGATTCCAATTAAACTAGCAATAAAAAATATTGCCTTTACCAAACCGTATTGATCAAACATTGCAGTAGCTACAAGAGATAGCCAAACAAACAGCATTTGAAAAAAGTTGCCTAAAATATCTGCTATACATAATTTAAACCAAGTAGAAGTTCCATTATCAGTAGGATCAATCAATCCACTGACTGCATAAGGAGTTAATAGAATCTTGTACAGAAGGGAAATATATCTTTGTGCAACTTGAAAAGATATATAAAGAATAAGGACGGCACAAATACCACCCATGATTAAGGCTAAAATAATTCCTACTATATCATTAAAGAAATAATAGCTTTCTGCGTTGTGTTTTTGTCTTGCATTGATATTATTCGTGGCTAATTTGTAGATATTTAAGTACTTTTTATTGCTATCATCTACCGAAGGTAGGTCAGTGGGAATTTCTTCACCACCCTTTTCCTTCATGTTATTGACGATATCTACTTTTTGTTTCGTAATTGACGTTGCACTTCCTTCTTTTGCAAATCCATTCAAAGAAGCATCAGTGATTACTTGCGATATGGTTACATCATTCCCATTAGTGATTAAACTAGGAAGTTTAGTGGTTAGTGTGGTCATGGAATTAAACGCTAAGGGCATTAAAATTGGTGTAGCGGATAGAATAAAGGCAATCATCACTACTCTTGCACTCATTCCTAATCCCGATATTCTTTGAAATACCGTTTCGTCATAGGTACTTTTTAAGTACATAAACAAGAGCCTAGCTAAGACAAATAAAATAACGAGAAGAACTAGAAATTGATACATTTTCCAAAACCATTCTAGGTTTTCCATTTTTAAACCCATCATGGTTTTTAACATTCCATAACAATAGTCACAAATTCCTAAGCAGGCTTTTGTAATTGACCACAAAATTCCTCTAAAAAAATTGGTGGCTTCTAATACAAACATTCTTTCTCCTTTCTTAAATTGGTATAAACCATATTAATTACAGTCCAAGAATTTTTAAAATGGTGGTTAAAGATTCTGCAATCACCAATACGATAATATGAGTTTTCGCTATCTTAAAAAAAGGCTGTTGCTGTTTTTCTCTTTCATCTTTTCCATACCAGCCAACAAAGGCAATCAACATAGAAATAATCGCCACTGTTGGAATTAGCCATAATAACAATGTTGTTATTGGATCTAACCAAGATTTTAGCCATTGTTTGGCAGCCATTGTATCAATAGCCGCTTTGACATGAACTCCTGTTGAACTGGTTAACAAATAAGTCATCCCTTTATGTGTTGTATTCATCTTTAATTCCTCTTTCTAATCTTGTTTGATAATTTTCAATTCGTTTAAATAACAAGGCGGTTTGAACCAATCTTGCACTTGATTTTTGATCATTAAAAATCAAAATATCCGCTTTTTCTGTCTTTAAAACAAGATATTCTGTTCCTTCTATTTTTATGAGTTCCTTTTTTGGAACAATAAAGTATTCTTGTGAATCTATCCAGATTTCTGCTAAATCTTCATCCAATATTTCTATTCTTAATAACCATGTTTTTATTAACAATTTCATATTCTTTGCCATCACTCTAATCTATACATGATTTCTTGATTTCTTTTTTGAAAGATAAATACTTTATCTTTCAAATACAATCCGCCAATCATTAGTCTGTCATTTTCTTCAGGTTCATAACAAAAATCCAAAAGGAAATGGTCTGAAAGTCCTTCAAACGTCTTAGATTCTATTTTTTGTTCTTGAATTTCTAAATAGATAAATTTTTCCAACCCTTTTCGATAGATTTCCAGCCATGGTTTTATTTCAATTAGATACTCTAAGAGTAACCTTGTTTTTTTATGAATCATTTTTCTTCCTCTCTAATTTGTTAAGTGATAGCCGGTGTAAATGCCATCCTTGTCTTTTAATGGAGAACAAGTATAGGCTCCATACTTACTTCCTTCTAAAACGCAAGCTTTATATCCGGAATCCAGTGTGTAACCATCTTTAAACATGAAATATTTATTTAAAGTTATATCTGTACCCCCAACTCCTTTTGCGTTTTTAGGATAAATTGGATGCCCTTTTGCATTTGTAGGTGTTTTAATGTAGACAATTTTCTCTTCAGGTTTTACCACTTCTTTTTCTTTTAAAGTTAACTTTAAGATTTCTTTGGATGAATTTCCGGAAGAATCCTTAACGGAATATTGAATTTCTTGCTGATTCTTATTGGAATCGAATTTAGAACATTCCACTTTCTTTGTTAAATCTCCATCTACATTATCGTTTGCACTTTGAATATAGGTCTTACAAGAAAAAGTAGTATTTATTCCTCTTTCTAAAGTTAAGCTATATTGTTTTAACTTCAATACTGGAGATTCTTTATCTACTACATCAACTTCTAATTCTTTACTAATAGATTTCTTTTTATTTTTTAAAGTGAAGGTTAATGTATGTTTTCCTAATGCCTTAGTATCTAAGGCATTAGGTAATACCAATTCAACATTCTTATCTTTGGTATAACTTTTAATATAGTCTTGAGGATTAAATCCTGATCCATACTCGATTTCGATGGGTTTTTCTGTTATAAACGATAATTCCAATTTTTGAAATAATTGTTGCAAGGAGTCTTTGGAGAAGAAAAAAGCCATACCACCCAGTAGCAAGACAATCAGAATGCCGGTGATAATGAAAACAATCTTTAAGTTTTTTCTCCTTAAATCAGCTATTTTGGTTTCATCTATCACATTGCCATTTTTGATATTTTCTCTGGCATGTTCCATCATTTCCCAATCTATTTCAGATCTTGAAAAAGTAGATAACTGAACATCACTAAAACCATCTTCAATGGCTAATCGGATTTGCTTCATTTGTAGATTATCAAACTCTATTTTTGCGTATCTATCTACTTGCTCTTCATCTAAACCATGTTGAAAACCAAGTTCTATTTCTTTCTTTTGAAAAGTAGAAAATCCCTGTTCTAGGTATTTTTTTGGTAATTCAATCATTCTCTTTTTCCTTTCTATTGAAAAAGGAATTGGTATGAATCATACCAATTCCCTTATTTATTGTTCTTTTCTTTCCATGTTAAGTAGTTTTTTTGAATAACAGTATGATACTTAATAAAGATACCCACCATTTCATCCCCTGTGATTGCTTGTGGGTTTACCTGGAGAAATTTACCGTTTTCATCTTTCTCTTGCTCAAAAACTGTATATGGATATTCATCAGAATAACTTACCACATAATCTTTTCCGATTTTGTGAACGAATTTTCCATTTACCCAAAAGAACTTTTCTGTTTCACCTTCCATATCAGGCAATTTCCATAATTTTGCCTTTTCTGTTTCTGCCACTAAAAGTGAACTTGGCAAAAATAAACTCTTATATTTATTTGTTTCCATACTTTTCTCCTATTCCGTTTCTATTTGAAACCCTTTTGTTTGGATGACTTTATTTGTTAATTGTTCATTAACCCAATCCACTGTTCCTAATTGAATATCGTGATTTTCCATGGCTTCATAAATGAGATTTTCCATTTTTTCTAGTGTTTTAACTCCATAGTGTGTTTCTAATTCTCCCCTAGAATCTTTATGATTTAGAAGCGAATATCCTTCTTTAATTAAGGCTTTTTCCATTTCTGTCCAGTCCCCTTTAGGTTGACTAACAGCCACTTCTAAACATTCATTGAATTCATCTATCAATTCATCATGAGCATATTCTTTTTTCGCTATAAACAATTTACCCGTTGTTTCATCTGCAATCACCGGTTTTTCATATTGATGACGTTTATTATATTCTTCCAAACTCATCAAGCCACCATGTAGCTCCAAAAAGTCTGCTGACAGTTCTGCCAGCTTTAAAGCTCTCGGTAATACATCCACATCTTTTTGAATATGATCTATCCAGCTTGCTATATATGCTTTGTGGTTTTCAGAATGTTTCTTTAAATAACTATCTAAGTCTTCTTCCGTCCCGGGTAAAGAAGTAGATACTAGGGCACCGGTCATTTCTGCCACCAATTCCTCAAAGGCATAATCAACCGTTCCAAAATAATTCTGAAGATTGCGATCTAATCGGTTTGTTGCTCCTGTGGAATGCGCCAACTCGTGTAAAGCTGTTGCATTATAGGCATAGTCATCCTTAAAATCAGTCTGTTGTGGCAAATGGATGACATCTTCCAAGGGAGAATAATAACACTTATCACTTCCCTTATGGTGGACAATCTTGACCCCCATACTTTCAGAAATCTTTGTAACAAGTTCACTTTGTGTTACTTCACTATTCGTTACCTGTTTGACATATTCAGGCAGTCCTACACACTGCTCCGCATTGAACACTGTGGCATACTTAGGAAATATTTTAAAATCATCCCCTCCTAAAGGAAGTGTTACTATATATTGGCTCATTTCTGAAATGGTAAAAAATTTCTTCTCTTTTCGGGTGACCGGATCATAAATGGGTTCATCTTTTACGGCTGCCCAATATTCTACTTTAGTACCATGTTCTCCTTTTTTGATATAGGCTCCTTCATAATCTTTTAATCCATTGAAGGTGATCCATCTTGGATCTGAATACCCTTTTTCATAAGCCTTTAATGCCAGAACAAGGCGATTAATGCCTCGATAATGTTTCCCACTATTTAGATTTTGTTGCCCACCGTTCATTCGCCAACCTTTAATCCAACTGAAGCTTTTTTCTACGTTTTCCGAATCCAGCAACTTCAAAAATTGCTTGACAAGACCTTTTCTGAATTCATCCTTACGACTTCCTTTTTGGCTATATTCTTCTTTAGGAGCTTCTAAGGAATCATTTAGCTTTAATGATTTTTCATCTTTTGAATTTTTCCAAGTCAGACCGGCAACCACAAAATCTCCATCAACCACATCATGCCCTTCAACCCGACCGAACTCTTGTACCACGGCGTAATCTTTAACCACAGCGTTTCCATAGACCCATGCGTTGCCTTCGACCACCGCATTATCTCTGACCACAGCATTATCTGTAACCAAAGCATTATCTCTGACTTTCGCATTATCTTTGACCACAGCATTATCTGTAACCAAAGCATTATCTCTGACTTTCGCATTATCTTTGACCACAGCATTATCTTTGACCCATGCATTACCTGTAACCCTTGCTTTTCCTTTGACCACGGCATTATCTTTGACCCATGCATTACCTGTTTGGCTTAAATTTCTTTCGTTTTGAATATAGCCGCCTAAATCCCCAGCTTTTACATCTCCAAAAGAAGTCAAAGCTTTTATTCTGTATACTTTAGTCTCAAAATCTATCTTGTAGTCTGATGTTAATTCATATTTTTTCTTTTCCATAGTTTTATTCCTTTCTTTCCGCATCCATCTCTACAAATTCTTTATCTTCAAATAAAGCTTTTAAATCATCTTCTGTTAATTCGTCTGTTGTATCAAAAATCACTTCTTTTCTCATTTGAGTTTCTCCTTTCTAAAAAAGTGGTCATTTGACCACCCTATCTTTCTATTTGTTTTTCTTTTTTAGGAATATAATTTTCCTTTTGGCTATATTCTTCTTTAGCCGTTTCTTTTAAATAATTTAGATTTAATGATTTTTCATCTTTTGAATTTTTCCAAGTCAGACCGGCAACCACAAAATCTCCATCAACCACATCATCCCCTTCAACCAAAGCATAATCGCTGACCACAGCATTATCTGTAACCACGGTGTCATCTTTTACTACTGCGTAATCTTTAACCACAGCATTCCCTGTAACCACAGCGTTATCTTTAACTAAGGCATTATCTTTGACCACCGCTTCACCAAAGACCCAAGCCTTACCTGTAACCCTTGCGTTTCCTTTAACCACGGCATTCCCTTCAATCAAAGCATTATCTCTGACCACCGCACAATCTTTGACCGAAGCAGTACCTGTAACCCTTGTGTTTCCATAGACCAAAGCATTCCCACCGACCCACGCACTGCCTGTAACCACCGCATTATCTGTAACCACAGCGTTATCTTTAACCCAAGCATTATCTTTAACCCAAGCATTACCTTTTTGGCTTAAATTTTCTTCCTTTTCTACAAAACCACCTAAATCCCCAGCTTTTACATCTCCAAAAGAAGTCAAAGCTTTGATTCTGTATACTTTAGTTCCCTCAACCATCTTAGTTTCTGTTGTTAATTCATATTTCTTCTTTTGTTCTTCCATAGTTTTTATCCTCTCATTCTCTGCTAAATAAATAATAAGGACTAATGATTTCATTAGTCCTTATTTAATTCGGTATTTCTTTTTGAAGCTAAGAAGAAGCCACCTAAAGAAACAATCATCATTCCAATCAAAACAATAAAATTATTGTTATCTTTTGTTCTTGCTGTTTGCATAGGCAAGGCTTCATCATTCACTACAATCTTGACTGGATTTTCTTTGGCAAAGTTATAGTCTTCTGAAACCACAACTTTATGATGTTTGGAATTGATACGGTAGCCTAGAGGTGCTTTGGTTTCTTTGGCATAATAGCCACCCATATCTTCGTTATACTCAACCTCAAAAACAACCATTCCTTTTTCATCTGTTAAGGCGACACAATCTTTACCATTCACATCTTTAGCAATCTTGCCGTCTTTCATGAACAAAGTAATTTCAGCTCCTTTTAGCTTTTTGTTTGGATTTTGAGCATCTACTTTCTCCACCGCCACATAATACTTCTTTCGTCCATCAACAGCCTTAATCACTTGTGGCTGTTCTTGTGTTCCTTTCGCTTCGAACTCAATATCTTTCATGGTTTCATAACCAAATGGAGCTTCTTTTTCATGAAGTGTATATTTCTTTCCTTCTTGTAGATATTTTGAAATATCCACTGGCTTTCCTTCGGTCTTAAATTCAGCCACGACTTTTTTGTGCTCATCTAAAACTTGAAGAACAGCTCCAGAGACCGGTTTTCCATGGTTGTCCACCTTATCGACCAATACCTTCATGGTTTTATCCACCATGGTGACTGTAACATTCATCGTCTTATCACCGGCTTTAGGAGCTACAAAAGTAACATCTTTAGCCTTATAAACACCGGCAACCACTTCTGTTTCTCTTAGAATATATTTCTTTCCTTCTTGTAGATACTTACCGGCTTGCCAATCTGTATCAGCCTTGGTCTTATAGATAGCCTTATTACCATCTTTATCCGTTGCAACAGAGCCATCTTCATTTAAGATAGTTAAGGTTACATCAGCGACTTTATCTCCCTTTTCTGTTACCTTTTTAACAACGACATCTATTTCTTTATCGACCATGGTTACCGTAACACTCAAAGTCTTATCTCCCTTTTTAGGAGCTACAAAAGTAACATCTTTTGCCTTATGAACACCGGCTACCACTTCTGTTTCTCTTAGGATGTATTTCTTTCCTTCTTCCAGGTATTTAGAAACATTCCAATCTGTATCAGCCTTGGTCTTATAGATAGCTTTATTGCCATTCTTATCCGTTGCGACTGAGCCATCCTCATTCAAGATGGTTAAGGTTACATCAGCGACTTTATCGCCCTTATCCGTTACCTTTTTAACGACGACATCCATGGCTTTATCCATCATCTTGATGCTTACATCTTTATCTTTGATGACTACAGCAACATCTTCAGCTCTAACATAACCCTTAGGCGCTTTTAATTCATGTAAGACATACTTTTTACCCGGTACTAAGCCTTCAATTTCAGTAGCTTTTTCCGTGGTCATAAACTCTTTGACCTTTGGTTCTCCGGCATCATACTTTCCATTCTTGTTTACATCTTCATACAAACCTAATTTAGCTCCAGCTAAAGCAAGCTTTCCTTCTGTGAGTTTTTGGATTTTAGCTGTACGTCCAATGGCACGAATGGTGATAGAACCATGTTTTGGATCATTTAAATCACCTCGAACAATCACATTTTGTGCAGAACCATATAGGATAATTGGTCGAACCCCAACTTTAAAATTTTTACCTTTAAAACTCATTGTATGATTAGTATTTAAATCTTTTTCTGTTAAAGTAATCGTTACTTTGTTTCCAGATACTTTGGCATTAGAAAATGTGTTTTTCATCAAGTTCTTATATTTCAAAACATTTTTTTGATCCACAACCGTATATGTCTTACCAACAATACCTTTATCATAAGACGCATCCGCTCCAGACTTACCAACCTTTTTTCCATTTTCATCATAAATCTGAAAATTAGGTTCACCTAGACTAGCTTCATAACGATTCACATCCTTTAAAATGGCTGCTTTAATCGTTTTAACTTTATCCGTTACTTTATTAGCGTTCGATAAATGACCATATTGCGGATTATTTGGTAAATAATGAACCTCTAACTTCTGATACTCTGAAGATATCGTTTCCCAAATCAATGCTTGTGTGGCGATATAATGAATTGGATCTTTTCTTCCTGAATAACCATAGCCAAAGTAAGAGATTTCAGAAATTTTCTGTTTAGTCGATGCGGATAAGGCTTCATAGTCTTTTAAACTGGAAGTGTTATACACATCAGCACCCAGCTTAATCATTTTCTTTGGCTCTACACAATAAGCGGGTATCCCATTATAGAAATGAAGTCGTTGAGGTACCAGCTTCATTCCATTAGCCAATCCTCCATTTTTAGAATGAAACCAATAACCTGAATAGCCGCCATCTGATACCGTAGCGGCTTGTACGGTGGTCTTGACTGTCCACATGGTTGTAATCATCATCATGGTCGCAAAAATTAAACTGAATAGTTTTTTAAATTTATTTTTCATCTTTTTTCTCCTTTTTCATCAAAAAAGACGGAATTTTATCCGTCTAAATAATTCTCTTTTTATTTTCTATCTCTAAGGTGGAATACCTTTTAGAAATTTTTTCTTCATCATTTCTTTTTCCTTTCTTGGGGGCGTTTCACTCCCAGACCTCTCAAATATAAAAAAGACGGAAAAGTCCGCCTTCAAGAAGTAAAAATTCTTTCACTCTTTTAGTTGTAAAAAAAGGAACTAGCAACTAATCTTCTCCAGCTTTAAACTTTCCATCATTAGAGAAAATTACATGGCACCCATCAAA
The DNA here is from genome assembly GCF_019798045.1 of Bulleidia sp. zg-1013. Lineage (NCBI taxonomy): Bacteria > Bacillati > Bacillota > Erysipelotrichia > Erysipelotrichales > Erysipelotrichaceae > Bulleidia > Bulleidia sp. zg-1013. Next base: position 684 of record NZ_JAGXEX010000012.1, on the reverse strand, counting down.
GTCTGCATCTCCACCAGTGAATCCGCCGTCATTATAATAATCATGCTTTTTAGACCATTCCATATATTTTTGATAGACCTGTTCACTAGTCATACATACTTTTTTATGTGTTTCACAATTGCCATCCGCATCATAATTTTTATATGGGCAAGCCTTTGGTTTTGGTTTGGAAGTATTCGTTACCCCAGATGGTTTTTTAACTGGCTTTGTTTTGCCTTTGGAATTAGAAGATGTATTCCCTTTGTTTGTATTCTTCCCTTTCGAGTTTGTATTAGAAGAAGATTTCTTATTTTGAACATTTTGAACATTGGATTTAGAACTTTTCACTTTAGCTACTGTGCTATTGTTCTTCTTAGTTGAAGTTGAAGTGGATACTTTAGAGACTTCCTTTTCTGTCTTTGGAGTTTCTTTCTTTACCACTTCTTTCTCATCTGCTTTTTTCTCTTCTGCTTTTACTTCTTCCTTTACTTCCTTTTTCGTTATTTCCGGTTGTGGTTTTGAATTTGAAGTGGTGATGGTTTCCTTTTGTCCATCATTCTTTTCCGCAACAGCTGTGGTTTGTTTCGGACCGCAACCATTCAGTAACATGACCGCCACTAAAGCACTCATTCCTAACGCATTTATCTTTTTCATATTAACCTCTCCTCTATCTTATCTCTTTCTTTTTATTTTTACTATTTATCT
>NZ_JAGXEX010000011.1:0-31440 GCF_019798045.1 Bulleidia sp. zg-1013 | reverse complement strand
TTTCTGTTGTAGAGTTATATCTATCAAGTGAGATTTCATATCAAGACTTGGCGATTCGAGAAGGTATAAGCAATCCAAGTATGATTACTAACCGGGTTAATCGCTTTCGTGTTGCCGGTCCTGATGCTTTGAAATCTCGCAAGAAAGGTCGAAAGAAAACATTGGATAAATCTAAGATAGATATTAAAGCTCAGGAAGCGGAAGAAAGAATAGTTGATACAAGTGCAGAACATGTCAAAGAATTAGAAGATGAACTGCTTAAGTTAAGAATTGAGAATGCCTTTTTAAAAGAACTGAGGAGGCTGCGTTTAGAGGACGAAACAAAAATGAGAGAACGGCACTCGTCATCAACAGTCTCCGAGGAGAATTCAAACTAAAAGACCTTCTCTCTTGTACAGGTATGCCTAAAGCAACATATATGTACCGGCAGAAAAGATTCGATAGGGAAAACCCTGACAAAGAAATCGAAGAGAAGATTCTTGAAATCAGAGAGACTCACAAGGATTATGGTTATCGTCGAGTGGTTGGAGAATTAAGAAATCAAGGCTACTGTGTAAACAAAAAGAAAGTACAACGTATAATGCAGAAACTAGGTTTACAGGTTACTTCTTTTACTCGAAAAAGTCGTAAATACAGTTCGTACAAAGGTAAAGTTGGAACAGTTGCTCCTAATCGCATAAGGAGACGATTTAACACACATATCCCTCATCAGAAGATTACTACGGATACTACAGAGTTTAAGTATTATGAGATTAATGCTAAAGGTCACATGACAATGTACAAGCTTTATCTGGATCCATTTATGGATATGTGTAATGGCGAAATTATAAGCTATGGAATTGACAAGCACCCTTCAACAAAAAATGTTATGGAGGCATTGGAACAGGCTATTGCAATAACATCCGATTGCAAATATAGAAGAACTTTCCATTCGGATCAAGGCCGGGCTTACCAAATGAAAGCATACTCTCATCGTCTCAAGGAAGAAAGAATCTTCCAAAGCATGTCTCGTAAGGGAAACTGTCATGATAACTCTGTTATGGAGAACTTCTTTGGATTACTTAAACAAGAAATCTATTATGGTGTTATTTACTATAGCTATGATGAGCTAAAGTCAGAAATCGAACGATACATAAAGTATTACAATGAACAAAGAATTAAAGAAAAACTGGGATGGCTAAGTCCGGTGCAATACAGGCTTAGACTCTTGGCTACATAAAAATAGCGGAGCGGTCATATAAACTGCTACGCTAAAAAGTCTAACTTTTGGGGGTCACATCAGATGACACAAGCCTTTTATTAGTTTATTACTTAACCTTCCAAGGTACTGGTACCAATGGTGTATATTCACCGGATGACCAAATACCGAAAGCACAACCAACAATACCAATAACAAGAAGTAAGAGGATGCACTTTGTTGGCGACCAATTCTTCTTCTTAATTAATGTATAGCACATTAAAGTTAATCCTAATGGGATCAATGCCGGTAAGATACCATTCAATAATGCTTGAATATCAATGAAGTTTTCAACTGTTTTCTTCGTTGCCGGATCAATCTTTGTGCCATTAGGAATTAAGATACCTAAAGCTGTTGAACCATAGTTACATGTCAAAGCACCAACGATGAAGACACCTAATAAAGAGGCGGCGTGGGTAAATTCACGAGCATTCTTAGTTAAGACTTCAATCGCACGTGTTCCTAAATCATAAGACCAGTACATTAACCAGTAACGTAAAGCCATTTCAACACCGAACGTGATGAGGAAATAAAGGATAGGACCGGCAATACTGCCACCGATGGCCATATTAGCCGTAATACCGGCTGTGATAGGAACTAATGTGAACCAGAATAATGCGTCACCAATACCGCCTAAAGGACCCATAGCGGCTGTACGGACACCACGAATTAAGTTGACATCAGCTTTTTGTTGTTCAAGGGATAACACAATACCCATAACGAATGTTACTAAGAATGGGTGGGTGTTAAAGAATTCCATGTTGTGCGTCATAGACGTACTTAAGTCTTCTTTATTTGTGTGAATTTTTTCCAGACCCGGTAAGATACTCCATAACCAACCGGCCGCCTGCATTCTTTCGTAGTTGAAGGCTGCTTGTAGGTTAAGAGAACGCCAAACCATCTTATTAAGAGTGGACTTGTCTAATGGCTTAGCAGGTGTTTTATCCACATAAGTTAAGTATTTATTAGATTCCATCTGTTTCACCTCCATTAGAAGAGCCGGTACTATTCTTAATCTTCACATTCGTTTGGTAATCAAACAATGCAATTGCGATACCGATAAATGCGGTTAAAAGTAATGTTGCGCCGGATGTTGCTTGAATATTTCCGAGAATTGCCGCAAAAGCGAAACCTGCAAAGTAAATACCCCACATATCGTTTGCTAACATAATCTTTAATAGAACAGCGAAACCGACGAAACGCATCATTCCGCCTGCCGCACCTAAGCCGGCCATTACCCAAGAAAAGTTCTTCTTAAATTCAGCTAAAGTTTCTCCGGCCGCACTACCGCCATAGTAAGCAACAATGGATAATACAGCGAATAAGGAACCCAAGATTAACATTGAAATTAAAGTAACATTTGTGATTCCCTTTGGATTAGCTTCTTCAGCCGCCTTATCACCGGCAGCCATGAAGTAGGACATGACCGTAAATGTTAAGGTCACAACGTATTGTCCAAATACCGAGAAAATCATGGCTAAACCTAATGCTTCTTCAACTGCTAAGTTTGACTTAACAGCGAAAATCATTGCGACTACCCCACCTAAAACCGCGTTTGGCGGCTGAGCTCCGCCAACAGGCATGTTACCGACCATCATCAATTCATAAGTACCACCAACAACTAAACCGATGTTAAGGTTACCTAAGATTGCCCCAATAATTGGGCAGGCGATGATAGGACGATACAACAATTCTGTTAACGAGAATTGGTCAATCGCAAAGATGAATGTAACAATTGCAAGTAATACAACTTCCATCTTTCCATCCTCCTAAATATATGTGGAAAATCCTTACAGAAACGCTTTTATCAATTCCATCCGTTTACTACTTTATTTAAAAAGCTTGCTTAAATCTTCAGCCCCTTCTTGAGGCACACGACGAATCTCTAATTCAACGCCTAATTCTTGTAGGCGTTTAAAAGCAGCTACATCTGCATCATCTACAGCAACACTACCTACCACTTGTCGTTTTCCTTCCGACATGTGCATATTACCGATGTTTACTTTTTTGATTGGTACTCCACCTTCTACTAACTTCAAGACATCTTGAGGTGTTTCACAGACCAAAAAAATATGTTGCGATGGAGAAGCTTTATGAATCGTTGAAATCGTCTTCTCCAAGGTCCAATATCTTGTCTGAGCATAAGAAGGAGCGGCCATATCCATCAAACCTTGACGGAAACTGTTGCCTGCCACCTCATCATTGGCTACTAACAACAAATTAGCCCCAATCGAACTGGACCATTGCGTTGCTACTTGGCCATGAATCAGTCGGTTGTCAATTCTAGTTAAAACTATATCCGGCATACAAACTTCCTTTCTAACAATGCAACTTGCTTGTAAGCGTTTCCTTACTTATATAGTAACATCCTTTCCCTAATCATATTTACATTTTTTTACACAATTTGTGTACTTTTTAGTAAAAGAAAAATATTTTTGACAATTTTTACTACGCTTTCACTGAAATAATCTTTAGAATAGAGATAGAGGTTTACCATAATGTTCAATAAAACAACCAGCTCCCATTTTTTAAAATATGGTTTTGTTTCAAGAGAGATTCCACGAGCAAACTTGCAAAAGCAAGATTACACCATCTTCAACGAAAATACCACTACGCTCATATCCTATTCCAAGCCCGTTTACATCGAGCCAATGGAAGGAATGGCTTTATTACACATCGCAAAAGAGGAACAACTTAATCAAATTGAAACCTTTGCCTTGCATCGCAAAATTTGCATTTATCCGGGAAATGCGTTCGCATTAGTCACCATGAGCAATTACATTGTTTATAACCTATACATGCCTAAAGAGTCTGAAATTAAAAAGATTAGTCTTGCCAAAACATTGATGTATCATCGCATTAAACCAAGCATTCGTATTCAAGAATTATTGGCTTATTACTATGTTGTTAAACGTCCACATTACCAATTTAAAGGCGAGATTCATCCTTATTATGAACTCACCTTTGTTGACCAAGGGGAACTCGAAACGACCGTTGAAGACGAAACTTTTACTTTAAAAGCCAATGACTGTTTATTCTATGGTCCAGGTCAATTTCATAATCAAAAAGTCACTTCCGAAAATCCTTGTTCCTATCTAACCGCTATCTTTGAAGCCGATGGTTTGTGCCATGATAAACTCGTTCGAAAAATCTATCATTGCAATCGAGAAGAAATTCAGCTTATTCAACAATTCGTTAAGTACACTGAATTTGAAAATGACTACCAAAACGATTTGTTGGTTTCTAGTTTAGAAACCTTTATCATTCAGCTACAGAGTCATATGGGTCGTTCTACCCAAAAGACCAGCTCACCGGCCAACCAGCATTATGAAAATAGCCTACTAGAAGAAATTGTGCAATACATCAATTTGCATCTATATGAACCACTACCAATTGATTCGCTTTGTGATAACTTTGCGATTTCAAGAAGTACTTTGCAAAATCTATTTAATAATTATATGAAGATTACACCAAAAGCTTATATCAATAATGAGAAACTGAATCTAAGTCGTTTATTGATTCGTGATGGTAAATATTCTATTACTCAAGTAGCTAATTTATTAGGCTTTAATTCCATTCATTATTTTTCCCGAAAATTCACTCGAAAATTCCACATCAATCCAAGCGAATACGCAAAGAAAATCTATGACCAACTCTAAGAAGCGAAAGCTTCTTTTTTACTGAAAAAGAGTGGCTTTTCACCACTCTTAAATGCCATCTTCCATTTCTACTTCTTCCCGTTCAACGAATTCATACTTCATGGTTTGATCATGACCTGTTTGTACCAATTGATTCGCTAAAGCATCCACGCTTTCCGCAAATTGGCGAACAAGATTACCTTCAATAATCATACCTAAGTTCGTTCCCGAAAGAACTCGAATTTCTTTTTCACTATGAACCATGCTTAATTCAACCGCTACTTTAAATGGTGAACCACCCAGTAAGTCGGTTAAGATTAAAACTCCTTCACAATCCTTTAATTGTTCCAAAGCATTCTCTAAATTTTTCTTTAAATCCTCTGTACTGTGATTTTGTTCAAAATCAACTGGTACATAGAAATCTGGATGTCCGGCAATCAATTCAACCGATGAAGTAACACCTGTCGCAAAATGACCATGTCCACTAACAATCATTCCAATCATATAATTTTCCTCCTATTTACTATATGGGTATAAAGTAACACCCTTGACCACACGGTTTACTTCACCTGTTGGACATGGGTTATCCGGTGTGATGGATAACGAAAGCGATTTAAACAATGCCACCAATTGAGCAACGGTAATATACGCTAATCCATTCACAACATTATCCCTTTCTTCACCATTAAAACAATAATACCAATCCGCTAATTCTTTCGCTTCAGAACATTCTATGTTCGCTACCGCTAAAATCTTATTGCCTTTACGCTGAACTGCCATTTCTTTTAATAGATCCAATTCATATTGGCGTTGATAAGCATAGTCGGATAAATAAAGCACTGTCAACGTTGTATCATCAATAATACTCTTTGGTCCATGGCGGAATCCTAATGGTGTATCAAACATTGTCACAACCTTACCCGCTGTTAATTCTAACATCTTTAAGGCCGATTCTTGGGCAACTCCTTTTTGGGTATTGGTTCCTAAGTAAACAATTCTTTCAAAAGGATATTGTTCCACTACTTCTTTTGCTAAATAGAAGTCTTCCAATAGCCATTTTTCCACATTGGTTGCTAGGCTTTCAACTGACTTAACTAAAGTTTCGTATTCTTCCTTCGCAAAAGCCAACAAAGTGGCTAGATACATATTGGAATAGCTAGAAGTCATCGCAAAACTTTGATCCAACGTTTCCGGGCTTAGGTTAATCGCAAAACAACGTTCTCCTTCTTTTGATGCTCTTAAGCTCAAAGCTCCATCTTGATTACAAGTGATAAAAAGATGATGAACTTCCGGATTAACAGCTTCAACCGATTGAATAGCACCGATACTTTCGGGTGAATCTCCCGAGCGCCCATAGCTAACCAATAAAGTTGGTTTCATAGCTGAAATAAAGTTCTCTGGACTAGCGGTTAAATCTGTTGTCGCATAGCTTTTTACTTTGTAGTCATAAAGACGGTTTAGGTAAGAATACACACTATTCCCAACGAACTCACTTGTACCGGCACCGGTTAATATAATATCAAAATCATTTTGTTTGGTTGTTTTTTCAATGAATTGAGTTAGTTCATGACGAATTTGATTCACTTGTTTCAAAGTCTTACGCCATGTGATAGGTTGTTGCACAATTTCTTTTGCGGTAAATGTTGCTTTACTGTTCTCTAACACTGTTTCACTTAAGTTAAATATTTCCATATGACCTCCATCTGTTTTGATTATATCAATTTGTGTATTGCTTTTATGGTTTTCATTAAAAACTATCAATCATAAACGAAAAAGTACAAACACTTTCAGGGTATCCTCATTTCAATCGTGATAAGATTATTAAAAAGGAGATTATTATGTATATAAAAAGTACAAAGATTTGGTTGGCCGGTTCCTTCTATCCGGCAACTCTTCATTTAGAAGATTCTAAAATACTGGACATTCTTCCTTACGATTTTGAAACTTGTGATAAGGACTATGGTAATTTAAGAATTGTACCCGGTTTCATCGACATTCATTGCCATGGCGCTTATGGTTATGATACCAACTATGCACAAGAAGATGGATTAAAGAAATGGGCAAAGGGAATTGTCAAAGAAGGTGTAACCGGTTTTTTATCCACAACCATTACGGAATTAAATCCGGTTTTGACAAAGGCAGTTCAAAATGTTCGTAAAGTTAAGGAAAACCACATGGCCGGTCGCGATGGAGCGGATATTTTAGGAATTCATTTTGAAGGTCCTTATTTAGACATGAAGTACAAAGGAGCCCAACCTCCAGAAGCGATTGTGCAAGGAACGGTTGAGGAGTTTAAGCACTATCAAAAAGAGTCCGGCGATTTAATTAAGGTCATCACCTTGGCTCCTGAGCATGACCCAAATCATGCGTTAACGAAGTACGCTAGTCAACACGGTGTGGTTGTTTCCGTTGGTCATAGTGGTGCTACTTATAATGAAGCCTTGCTTGCCTTTGCAAATGGGGCAATGAGTATCACCCACACTTTCAATGGTCAATCTCCATTCAATCATCGTGCTAATGGAGTGGCTGGTGCTGCCTTACGTTTAAGAAATGTGTATAGTGAAATCATTTGTGATGGTCAACATTGCACCCCTGAAGCTTTAAATATTTTCTTTCAAACCAAAGGTAGTCATTATGCGGTTATGATTACGGATGCTTTAATGGCAAAGGGCTTACCAAAGGGAACGAAATTCCAATTTGGGGGTCATGAAGTAGAGATTGATAAAAAGGGCTTAGCACACTTAACCGAAACAGGTGGTATTGCCGGATCAACTTTGAGCTTAAATCAGGGTTTGCGAATCTTAGTGGAAGAAGCACTTGTGCCATTTGAGGCGGCTATCAATAGTTGTACCCTTAATCCGGCGACTTTACTTGGTATGGATGATCATATTGGTAAGATTGTGGCAGGATATGATGCCGACCTTGTTGTATTGGCAGATGATTATTCCGTTGTCGATACGTATTGTAAAGGTATCAAACAATAATATGGCTAAACAAACTAAAAGTCCTATTGCTGGACGTAATATTTATTTAAACAAACACAATCAAAAAATTCTTTTTGATTCATTCTCTAAAACCGGTTACTTAATTCGTGATGAAGAAGCACAGCGCTTTACTTTATATCAAAATCGTTGGGTATTGGCTTTAGCTATTGGTATTCTAGTGTATTCTTTTCTCAAACAAATTCCAGTATCCATTCTAATTGGTTTGGCTTATGGATTGTTTCAAGAATATCGTTACCGTCGTGTATGGTTACCTGGTTTAACACAATTCCCTAATTTCAAGCCAGAGAAAAAAGTTGGCTTTATTGAAGGCTTAATCCAACAAAATAAAGCTTGGGAATGTTTCTTATTAGGACTGGCTTTCATGGCTTTTGGTGTTCTACTTGTTATCAAGGGAATTTTAGAAAAGGATGCGCCTATTCTTCTTGCTTTTGAAATTCTTGTTATGATTGCGACTACCTATAAAGCCATCCAATATTTCTTCGCCCTTTATCAAATTAAAAAGAAGCGTTAAGCTTCTTTTTTCATTAACGAGATTTCTTCACTTTTTCGTTTAATGCTTCACCAATAAATGTATTTAACACTGTTGGATTAGAAATTTCTTCCTTTATGTCTTTATCTACTTCGCGATTTTTGACTTTTATATCTTGAGTTTACCTGTATGCACAAACTTAACTATAATAAATTTCTTCTAGTTATAGAATAAAATTTATCAACTGACATTCTAATACATTCACACCTAGTTCTTTATCATAATATGGATATTCTATAATCCCCAAAAAATTATTCGGTGCCAATAGCACTTCTTCTTCAGCCCTTTTTTCAATTATATTAACATAAACTCCAACTGTATCTCTTGGAACGAAAATTTTTAATAAAACTGGTTCTACACATTCTTCATTATACTCATTAACAATATTCGCTAATAAGCTTGTACTCATAAACCCTTTTTCTTGAAATGGTTCATTATTTTTATTTTTATGAACTATCTCATTTGCAATCTTTCCTCCAACAATTCTATATAGCACAATATTTTCTGGAATTTTAGGAGCGGAACATAAAGTTAAAATTAGTAAGTCCGCCATGTTACTATAAATTTGATTATTTAATTTCCCAGTTCTAAGAAATTCATTTATATATTTGTAACTATATCCACAATAACATTCTAAAGGACTTGTTTCTAAAGAAGAATTGTCTTTTATCAATTTCATTAGACTCATACTCTCTTTATATTTTTTAGCCCAATCAGAGTAAATACTTTTACCCCATTCGCTACAATCTATACCATCAATAAACTCCCTATAATTATTTTTATCTGTTAGTTTCCATTTGATTTCTCCATATCTAATCCTTTTCAATAAACTCATCGTACCACCTTCAATTAGATAACAATATTTTCTCTTCTGCTCCATTATACACAAAAAAGACCATACCTATACGTAGATTCTTTAGTCTATTTAACTTTAATTTCTATACCTGACTTAAATTCAACTTGAAGTGTTTCTTCATTTATCTCAATACTTTCAATTAGCTTTCTTACTAGAACATCCTCAAACCTGTCAATTCTAATTTCTTTTTCTTCAAGAATTTCATCCATCACTTTAAATCTTTCTTTCAAGCTTTCACTTTACGCTATTTTAAGCATTATCTCATTTTTTCTCTTAATTCTTCTAATCTACAAGAGACCCAACTTATTTAAGAGATTATCTTTATTCTGAAAATCAGCTTTAATTATTTTTGATACTACAAAGGATAATGGCATCGTTGGTACAGTACAACAAAATGTCAATAAGTTCTTTGTAAGTATTGGTAGATTATGAATTGAAACATTAATTGCAAATAATATTGCGCCACTTATAACAAACTAAGTTCGTGTATAAATACATCAAATGGAGTTTGATAATTTAGACATTTTCTAGGTCTATTATTAAGTTCCATTACATTTTCATTGTTTCCTCTTTGCCGTGCTGAATATGATTCTGTAAAATAGAAGTCTATTCCTATATCTTCAATTTCTTTGTGGCAGGTAAATTCTTTACCTCCATCTGAAGTAAATCTTTTTAAGGTGATTTTGGTAGAGGATCTATTAATTTTTTTCATAGCTAAAAGCATAGATTCTTTTTTCTATCTTTCATTGACAATTCCACACAAAACCTCGATTTCATTTCAAAAAAGTAGCCAAGCATCCTTTATTATAATCACACTTACTTTACCATAACTTGGTTTTCACATTTTACATAAAAAGAGTGGTCCACCCACTCTTTTAGATTAAGTTTTAAATTACTTAACGATTTCGGTAATAGAACCGGAACCTACAGTACGTCCACCTTCACGGATAGAGAAACGTGTACCTTGTTCAATAGCGATAGGAGCTAATAAAGTAACGTTCATCATAACGTTATCACCAGGCATACATAAATCCGTTCCTTCAGGTAATGTAATAACACCTGTAACGTCCGTTGTACGGAAGTAGAATTGAGGACGGTAGTTAGAAACGAAAGGAGTATGACGTCCGCCTTCTTCCTTTGTTAATACGTACACTTGAGCCTTGAATTCTGTATGAGGTGTAACTGAACCGGGTTTAGCTAATACTTGTCCACGTTCAATTTCATCACGGTTGATACCACGCAATAATGCACCAATGTTATCACCGGCTTGAGCGAAATCCAACATCTTACGGAACATTTCAATACCCGTAACAACAGTCTTGCGAGTGTCACGAATACCAACGATTTCAACTTCATCGTTTAAGTTCAATTTACCACGTTCAACACGTCCTGTTGCAACAGTACCACGTCCTGTGATTGTGAATACATCTTCAACAGCCATTAAGAAAGGCTTATCAAATTCATGTTCAGGAGCCGGGATGTAAGTGTCAACCGCATCTAATAATTCCTTGATAGCCGGTGTCCACTTAGGATCGTCTTGTAAAGCTTGGAAAGCAGAACCACGGATAACAGGAGCGTTATCTCCATCGTAGCCATATTCAGAAAGAAGTTCACGAACTTCCATTTCAACTAAATCAATTAATTCATCATCATCAACCATGTCGCACTTGTTTAAGAAAACAACAATCTTAGGAATACCAACTTGGCGACCTAATAAGATATGTTCACGAGTCTGAGGCATTGGTCCATCTGTAGCAGCTACTACTAAGATAGCACCATCCATTTGGGCGGCCCCGGTAATCATGTTCTTAACATAGTCAGCATGACCCGGACAGTCAACATGAGCGTAGTGACGAGTCTTTGTTTGATATTCAACGTGAGCAGAGTTAATCGTGATACCACGAGCCTTTTCTTCCGGAGCTCCGTCAATCTTATCGTAAGCTTCAAAATTAGCCTTACCATCTTCCGGATGTTCCGATAGATACTTTGTGATTGCCGCTGTTAAAGTTGTTTTACCGTGGTCAACGTGACCAATAGTACCAACGTTAACATGTTCCAGCGATCGGTCAAAATGTTCCTTTGCCATAATATTTTTCCTCCTAGTATTTTATACTTTTCCGTCTAGCTTAATTTTATAGTAAGTGACTGGACAATGCAATATTTTTCAAATCTTATTTTGTTGTGTTCTTCTTGATAATTTCTTCCGCAATGCTCTTTGGAACTTCTTCATAGTGATCCATAACCATGGTATAAATTCCACGTCCTTGAGTGAATGAACGCAAGTCTGTAATGTAACCAAACATTTCTGATAAAGGAATAAATGCCTTTACCTTAATAGCGTTACCGGTTTCTTCTTGTTCACGAATTTGACCACGACGTTTTGTAACGTCACCCATTACCGCACCCAAGTAATCACTTGGAGCTGTAATATCCACTGCCATAATAGGTTCAAGAATAACAGGATTACACTTCTTAGCCGCCTCTCTTAACGCTAAGGAAGCCGCAATCTTATACGCTTGTTCCGAAGAGTCGACATCGTGGTAAGAACCATCAAATAAGACAGCCTTAATATCCACAATTGGATAACCGGCAATTAAACCGGAATTCAAAGAATCTTCCAAACCTTGTTGAGTTGGCTTGATGAATTCCTTAGGAACCGATCCACCAACCGTAGCATCTTCAAATTCAAAACCCTTGCCCGGGTTTGGACTAAAGCGAATCCAAACATCACCGTATTGACCATGACCGCCGGACTGACGAACAAACTTACCTTGTACTTCCGCTTCTGAACGGATTGTTTCACGGTAAGCCACTTGTGGAGCACCTGCTGTTGCATCTACCTTAAATTCACGCTTCATACGGTCCATGATGACATCCAATTGCAATTCACCGACACCCGCAATAATCGTTTGTCCTGTTTCTTCATCCGTATAAGTCTTGAAAGTTGGATCTTCTTCCGCCAACTTCGCCAAGGCTTCATCCATCTTTTGTGAGTCATTCTTAGTCTTAGGTTCAACCGACATCTGAATAACAGGTTCTTGGAAAATCATCGATTCCAAAACAATTGGTGAATTTTCAGCACATAATGTATCACCGGTGGTTGTGTTCTTTAAACCCACTGCACCGGCAATATCACCTGCGAATACTTCATCAATATCTGTTCTTTGGTTAGCATGCATACGAATCAAACGTCCAAAACGTTCTCTCTTATCCTTCGTTGAGTTTAAAACATAACTACCGGAAGTAGCACGACCGGAATAAACGCGGAAATAAGTTAAACGACCTACGAACGGATCAGTCGCTACCTTAAACGCTAATGCTGAGAATGGTTCATCATCAGAAGGATGACGTTCACTTGCACTACCATCTTCTAAAGTACCCTTAATTGCCGGAATATCTGTTGGAGAAGGCAAATAGTCTACAACCGCATCCAATAATAATTGAACACCTTTATTCTTATAAGCTGACCCGCACATAACAGGGAAGAATTCAGAAGTCAAAACACCGGCACGAATTGCTCGCTTGATTTCAGCAACCGTCGGTTCTTCACCTTCTAAAACCTTCATCATTAATTCATCATCATAATCCGCAATTGCTTCCAACATTTCCGCACGCATTGTTTCAGCCTCATCCTTGAATTGAGCATCCACTTCATGATCGGTGAACTTATTCGTTTCACCCTCATAATCACGTTGCTTCATTTCAACTAAATCGATGATACCACGGAAATCTTGTTCAGCCCCAATAGGCATTTGGATTGCAACCGCTTTGGCACCTAAACGGTCACCAATACTGTGAACAGACATCATGAAGTCTGCTCCAGTTGCGTCCATCTTATTTGAGAAAACAATACGAGGCACATGGTATTCCGTTGCTTGACGCCAAACCGTTTCGGTTTGAGGTTCAACACCGGCTTTGGAATCTAAGACTGTTACCGCACCATCTAAGACACGAAGGGAGCGTTCAACCTCAGCTGTAAAGTCGACGTGACCCGGTGTATCGATGATATTGATACGTGTATCATGCCATTGACAAGTCGTTGCCGCAGAAGTAATTGTAATCCCACGTTCTTGTTCTTGAGCCATCCAGTCCATTTGGGAAGCACCATCATGAGTTTCACCAATCTTATGAATTTTACCCGTATAGTACAAGATACGTTCTGTCGTTGTTGTCTTACCGGCATCAATGTGCGCCATGATACCGATATTACGCATCTTATCTAGTGATATTTCTCTTGCCATCCTAAATCCTTTCTAAATTACCAACGGAAATGCGCAAATGCCTTATTAGCTTCTGCCATTCTGTGAGTATCATCTTTCTTCTTCACGGAAGCACCAATTCCATTAGCCGCATCCATAATTTCATTCGCTAATCTTTGTTCCATTGTGTTTTCATGACGTAAACGGGCGAAACTGACAAGCCAACGCAACCCTAATGTCAATTTACGTTCAGCCGAAACTTCAACAGGAACTTGGTAGTTAGCACCGCCAACACGGCGAACCTTCAATTCAAGTTGAGGCATTACATTAGCTAATGCTTTTTCGAAGACTTCCATTGGATTTTCACCTGTCTTCTTTTCGATTAATGCGAATGAATCGTATAAAATCGTTTGCGCTGTACCGCGCTTACCATCGATCATAATCTTGTTAATCAATTTCGTAACTAACTTTGAGTTATAGATTGGATCCGGTAGTACATCACGCTTTGCTACATAACCTTTTCTTGGCATATTCTACTTTCTCCTCTCTATTACTTAGCGGCCTTTGGCTTCTTCGCTCCGTATAAAGAACGACCTTGCTTACGGTCTGTAACCCCGGCACAGTCTAATGTTCCACGGATAATGTGATAACGAACACCGGGTAAGTCCTTCACACGACCACCACGAATCATGACAACCGAGTGTTCTTGCAGGTTATGACCAATTCCCGGAATGTAAGCTGTAACTTCCATACCGTTCGATAAACGAACACGGGCATACTTACGCAATGCAGAGTTAGGCTTCTTAGGTGTCATAGTACCGACACGAGTACAAACCCCTCTCTTTTGTGGACTACTTAGCTTCGTCATTTTGTTCTTAAGAGTATTCACACCACGATTTAACGCCGGTGACTTAGACTTATAAATATTGTCTTGACGACCCTTACGAACCAATTGATTGATTGTTGGCATTGTTTAGCTCCTTTCTCATGCACACAGTACCTAGTGTGCCACGCTCTTAATAAATAATAACCTCGCATGGCAAGGTTCATTCATAAGCTCATAAATGATACTCCATTTTCTTTTATGATGTCAATCAAAATTAATTAAATTTACTGGTATTTTTTCATCCAGGCCAACGAATGGATAAGCATATAGAAAGGTCTTTATTCAAGACCTTTCTACCATTACTGAATAACCGCCGTTTCCAAATTCACTTTTGTTTCTTTATCAAACAAATGAATCACTTGATTACTAAAGCCGAAATGCACCATATGACCAATCTTTAAATCACGAGCCTCACTCGCATTCATCGTTGGAATAATCACAATCATTTCATTCCCTTCAAAATTAGCGTGTAAATTGATAGAGCTGCCCATCATTTCACTAACCTCAATGGTCGCTTGTAAAGCTGATTCATCCTTCACTAATTGAATATTCTCCGGTCTTACCCCAACAATCACTTCCTTTTCAGTTACTTTATTCGCTGCTAAGTTGGCTTGTTTTTGTTCGGATAACACAATTTCTTTATTTCCAACCACAACACTATATTGTCCTTGATCATTCACTTTCAAATGACCATCAAAATAGTTCATTTGAGGCACCCCAATAAATCCGGCCACAAATAAATTTGCAGGTGATTCATACACTTCTTGAGGCGTACCGATTTGTTGGATAACGCCATCTTTCATGATAACAATACGATCACCTAAGGTCATCGCTTCTGTTTGGTCGTGGGTAACATAAACGAAAGTGGTGTTGATTCTTTGTCTTAATTTAATCAATTCCGCACGCATTTGATTACGCAATTTCGCATCTAAGTTCGATAAAGGCTCATCCATCAATAAAGCCTTTGGCTCACGCACAATGGCACGACCAATCGCCACACGCTGACGCTGACCACCCGATAATGCCTTCGGCTTACGATTTAAATATTCACTAATCCCTAAAATTTCCGCCGCTTCCTCTACACGACGATTAATTTCCTCTTTAGCAACGCCTTGCATCTTTAATGGAAAACCAATATTTTGACGAACCGTCATATGAGGATATAACGCATAGTTTTGGAACACCATCGCAATATCTCTTTCCTTAGGAGCCAAATCATTCACAACCTTACCATCAATTTCCAATTGTCCCTTTGAAATTTCTTCCAAACCTGCAATCATACGCAATGTTGTGGATTTACCACAGCCCGACGGACCAACTAAAACAATAAATTCTTTATCAGCAATCTCTAAGTTAAAATCCTGAACAGCTAACACGCCTTCTTCTGTAACTTTAAGATTGTGAGTTTTCTTCTTATCTTGATTCGGATAAATCTTAACAATATTTTTCAATGTAACTGTTGACATATATTTATTTCCTTTCACTGTTCGGGGTAATAGCGTCTATAAATCTCAGACAATTTACCCAATTTAATTGCTAAATCTAATCTAAAATCTTCTTTATGACATCTATACACCCAATTATTACCAAGAGTAGATGGCACATTCATACGAGCCTTATTATCTAGGCCCAATAAATCTTGGAACTGTGTGATTGCTAAATTTGCTACACTAGCGTATTGTGCACGAATTATACCCCAATGAAAGCCTTCTTCCTTTGTTAAATGGAAATAATCTTTTGCTCGCTGAACGTCTTGTTTATTCGCTGTTTTAATCCAACCTTGGATGGTATCGTTGTCATGAGTACCCGCATAAACCACACAATTATGCGTATAGGTGTGCGGCAAATACACCGAATCCGTCCCTCTGGAATCAAATGCAAACTGCAATACCTTCATTCCCGGATATCCTGTTTGACTTAATAATTCTCGAACATCATCACTTAAGAAACCAAGGTCTTCCGCAATGATACTAACATCCCCTAATTTCTCTTTGATGGTTTTAAATAAATCATAACCGGGGCCTTTACACCAACGACCGTTCACCGCTGTTGTATCGCCAAATGGAATGGCATAATAAGAAGAAAAACCTCGGAAATGATCAATGCGTAAAACATCATAAAAGCGTAATTGATGTTTCACTCTTAGAACCCACCAGTCATACTTATTCTTTTTCAGATATTCCCAATCGAATAAAGGATTGCCCCACACTTGTCCATCTGCAGAAAAACCATCCGGCGGACAACCTGCCACCTCAGTTGGCACATACTCTTTATTTAGCTGAAACAACTTAGGGTTGCACCAGACATCAGCACTATCTTCCGATACATAGATTGGCAAATCCCCAATCATATCGATGCCATGCTCCTTAGCATACGCTTTCAGTTGATGCCATTGTTTATAAAATAAATATTGAATCTTTTTCCAAAACAATACTTCATCCTTCAATTCCATGCGTAAGGATTGCAAAGCTTCCTCTTCTCGTATCCGAATACTCTTTGGCCATTCTTGTAAAGCAATACCACCTAAAGATTCCTTCGTCGCCATGTATAAGGCATAATCCTCTAACCAGTAGGACTCATCCACCACAAATTGATTGAATTCATCCCACTTCTTTTGCGTGATGCGATTACAGGCTTTTCTTAAGACTTGAAAACGATTCTTATAAATAGCTCCGTAATCAATTTTATGTTTATTTTTCCCCCAATGGATGGAAGTATATTCTTCCTTCTTTAATAATCCATCTTTTCTTAAATCGTCTAAATCAATGAAATAGGGATTACCCGCAAAGGTAGAAAACGATTGATAAGGAGAATCTCCATAGCCTGTTGGACCAATTGGTAAAATTTGCCAATAAGTCTGCTTTGCTTTTTTTAAAAACTTAATGAATTTACGGGCTTGTTCCCCCATTGTCCCAATACCATATTCTGATGGTAAAGAAGCAATCGGCAACAACACTCCTGCACTTCGTTTCATATTCCATCTCCTATTTATTTATAACTTTTTGATACTTGCACCTTTTATCAATTGATAAGGTATTTCTTCATGAACTCCATGCCCGTGATAAGCGATTCTTAACAACAAATCATCCACCCCTCGCTTCGCCAATTCTTGCGTATCTTGGTGAATGGTTGAAAGTCTTGGATAGATAAAGTGTCCCAATCCGATTCCATCAAATCCAATAATCGAAATATCTTCCGGAACCTTTTTGCCACTATCTCGAATCGCCGCCATCGCTCCTACGGCAATGGTATCGGAAACCGCAAAGATAGCCGAAATATCGGGATGTCTTTTTAGCAAGGCTACCGTTCCGGCATAACCACCTTCCATCGAAAAGCGACTATCCTCATAATAATCTGTATGAAAGCTCACATGATGATTTTGTAAAACTTCCATACAACTACTCACACGCAATTGTGTAATTTGAGAATTCTCTGTCCCTCCGACAATACCGATTTTTTGATGATGATTCTCTAATAAATATTGAATTGCACTAGCCGCCCCACCAGCATCATTGGTCGTAAAGCTGGACAAATGATCAAAGGGCAATCCACTAGCATCGCAAGTCAATAGGACACACGGAACCGAGATTTTTTTAAAGTTTCCTTTGAAATTATCTAAATTTCCACCCAAGAAAATAAATCCCTTCGGCTTTTTTTCAATCAACATCTGATATGCCGTCAAGACTTCATCTTGATTTTCATCAATGAATATCACTGAAGCTTCTTCTCTTTTTTTTGAAAGATTTCCTTGTACTTGTTCCAACAAATCCGCAAACAACATATTCCCATATCCTTTGACAATAATGACGATATTGGAACTGACAGTTTTCTTTAACTGTTTCGCATTAACATTCGGCTGATAATGATTATCTCGAATAATCTTTTCAATCTTTTCTTTGGTTTCTTTTCTCACATCCGGACGATTATTTAATACACGAGAGACCGTCCCCGTACTAAACCCCGATAATTTTGCAATATCCTTGATTGTTAATGCCTTGCTCATGGTTTATTGTTATCCTTTCACTGCCCCTGCCGCAACGCCTTTTATAATATACTTTTGGCAACTCAAATAAAATATAATCACAGGTACAACCGCCATAATCAAGGACGCCATGATAGCTCCCATATCCACACGACCATAGCTGCCCTTCATGTATTGAATGACAATTGAGATTGTCTTATATTTCTTCACATCTAACACTAAATATGGCAATAAGAAATCATTCCAAATCCACATGGTTTCCAAAATGCCAACCGAAATATAAGTCGGCTTCATAATTGGAAGAACAACCAAGAAGAAAGTTTGTACCGGGGAACAACCATCAATCATAGCCGCCTCTTCAATTTCAATTGGAATTGACTTAACAAATCCACAAAACATGAAGACCGCCAATCCGGCCCCAAAGCCTAAATAAATAATCACAATTCCCCAAGGCGTCACTAAGCCAAGACGGTTAGCTACCAAACTCAAAGTAAACATAACCATTTGGAAAGGAACCACCATTGAGAACACACATAATAGATAAATCAATTTTGTGATTTTATTCTTCACACGGGTCACATACCATGCACACATAGATGTACAAATTAAAATCAACACAACACTAATTACTGTGATAAACACCGTCCAACCAACAGCTTCTAAGAAACCATATTTTTTCATTGCCATGATGTAGTTGGACAAGCCCGTAAACGTTTCCGCATTAGGAAGTTTAAAAGGTTCATCACTAATCCAAATTTTGTTTTTAAATGAATTGATTAAGACAACTACGATAGGTAAAATCCAACTAATAGATAAAACCGATAAAATAGCACTTAATCCAACATGATTTTTCTTTTCCTTAACCATCTTACTGTTGAACCTCTCTTTCCCTAGTGGAACGCAATTGTATTAAACCGATGCCCACAACAATAATGAAGAAGATAACCGCCTTTGCTTGACCAACGCCTTCCCAACCAACACGACCATAGAAGGTATTATAAATATTCAATGCCATCATTTCTGACATCTTAGCCGGTTCCCCGGCTGTTAAAGCCAAGTTTTGATCGAAAAGCTTAAATCCGTTAGTGACCGATAAGAAGGTACAAATCGTGATAGAAGGCATCATCATCGGCAATGTTACCTGGGTTAATTTATTCCAAGCACTCGCACCATCGATTTCAACAGCTTCCATAACTTCTTGAGGAATGGACTGTAAGCCGGCAATATAAATAATCATCATGTATCCAATTTGTTGCCAACAAACCAAGATAACCAATCCCACAAAACCAACTCCGGCATCTAAATTCAAAGCGGTATTCCATTGCGATAAAATACCCGAGAAAATCAATTGCCAAATATAACCAAGAACAATTCCGCCAATTAAGTTAGGCATAAAGAATATGGTACGGAATATATTTGTTCCTCTTAGCTTCTTTGTTAATGCCGCCGCTAATGCAAAAGCCGCCACATTAATCACAATGACCGTCACCAAGGCGAAGGCCGCCGTGTAGAAAAAAGAGTGTTGAAAGACTGTGTCCGATAGAGCCTTTATATAATTGGCTAAACCCACAAATTGACTATCCGTAACCGTTCTAAACTCACAAAAGGATAAATATATCCCCAGTAAGAAAGGAATCACAAATCCAATCGCAAAAGCCCCCATTGTCGGAATCAGGAATAAAGCCCAATATTTTTTTATGTTTTTTCCCATATCTCACCTCTAAAAATAGATTGGCAACAAGTATTAAAACTTACCTGCTGCCAAATACCGATACATTTTATACTTATTTTTTTGCTTTTGTAGCTTTTACTTCAGCAACCCAACCTTCTACGAAAGCTTTCTTCACTGCTTCCCAGTTCGCATCCGTCTGTTTTGCCGCATAAGTTGTTAAAGCCGATCCAACACCATTCTTCCATGTTTCAGAAGGCATGGTTGTAAAGTTCCATGAAACAGGAGTGAATCCTTTTTCAACATATTCATTTGCAATGGTTACTAAACGGTTCTTAGACTTCAAGTTCTTCTTAAATGGTGTTACAAGTCCCATACCGGCTTCACCGCTAGGCATAGCTCCTTCAGCACCGCATAAAGCTTTGATTCCGGTTTCCGATGTCACACACCAATTCATGAAATCCAATGTTGCCTGAATATCCTCTTGTTTTGCTTTCTTATTCACGCTCCAGTAGTTTTCTGTACCTGTACATAAGCCTTGTTTTTCTTCGCCTTGTGCACCAATATAAATTGGCAACATGCCTAAGTTGTCATCACCTACAGCTGTGATATCGTTATAAGCCCATGTACCATTTTGATAGAAAACAGCGGCACCCTTCACAAATTCAGCCACAGCGTCATCACCCTTTTTAACAGATAATTGAGTAGGAGCAACCGTCGAATTATTGATGTATAAGTCCCAAATATTCTTATAATTTGCTAAATAAGTTCCCTTAATCGCATCTGTTGTGCTAATACCATCTGCTAAGTATTCATAGTAAATAGGTAAGTTTGCCAAATGGGTCTTAAAACGCCAGTCAGAAGAACCTTCCATACCGGAAGAAGTGAAAGCGGCGAATCCCAAAGATTTCTTACGTGCTGTAATATCTTCAACCACTTTCTTCAAGTCGGCGAAAGACTTAATGTCTTCTTGCTTATAACCGGCTTTGGCTAATAATTTCTTGTTGTAAATCAAACCATACGTTTCTACTGTATAAGCAACACCGGCAATTGCCTTTCCATCTTTCAATGTGAAATCATTAGAAGACAATTCTCCAACAATCTTCGAACCCGATAAATCGTAGCAATAATCTTTCCAACCGGCTAATCCGACAGGACCATTTACTTGGAATAAGGTTGGCGCATCTGTCTTAGCCATTTCTGCTTTTAAAGTTGGCTCGTATTGACCGGAAGCCGCTGTCAATACAGTCACAGGAACACCCGTTTCCTTTGTGTACAATTTAGCTAACTCTTGCCATTGTGCATCTGCCTCCGGCTTGAAGTTCAAATAATACACTTTCCCTTTTGGTTTCTTGTTTGCTGTGGGAGCTTTTCCACATCCCACTAACATTGTGGCGGCCATCAACGATGCCATGCCTAGTTTGAATAAGCGTTTCATATTTTTCCTCCCGCTTTATGATTCATTTCGTAACCGTTCCCGTTAACGATTGCGATACACTTATATCTTAATGAAAACGCTACCATTAGTCAAATCTTTTTTTGATTTTTTTTCTTGACCCGTTTCTCTTGTTTTCTTGATGGTTTTTTACGTGAATTTTATTACATGGACTTTACTTGTTTGAGCATTTCTGGATAAAATAGGCAATGGAATACCTATTCCACAGCCAAAAGTAAGTACACGTAAAGATATCCCGTAGACGATAACTCGTTTGTCTTTCTACTCTATTTCGGCTTTTGTACTGTCCATTGGAAGAACTTCCATGTTGTAGTTGTTTTTCAATTTATTTTCAAAGGAGTAAATATGGAACTGGAAATACATTTAAATTCCCTCTTACCCACATCCATTCAAGAGGCATCTGATACAGAGTTATTTCAAGCCATTGCCGGCTTGGTTCAACAAAAGAAAAAAGAATTATCCACCATCCAAGATGGCAAAAAGCTTTATTACATTAGCGCTGAATTCTTAATCGGCAAGCAATTGGGTAAAAATTTAATTAATCTTGGTTTATACGATGAATTAAATCAATTACTTTCTAAATACAATAAAAATCTTAAGCAGATTGA
The DNA here is from genome assembly GCF_019798045.1 of Bulleidia sp. zg-1013. Lineage (NCBI taxonomy): Bacteria > Bacillati > Bacillota > Erysipelotrichia > Erysipelotrichales > Erysipelotrichaceae > Bulleidia > Bulleidia sp. zg-1013. The sequence goes on along the minus strand of NZ_JAGXEX010000011.1, from coordinate 9,375 downwards.
ACAGATTGAAAAAGAACCTTCTCTTGGAAACGGGGGATTAGGTCGTCTTGCGGCCTGCTTCTTAGACTCCATCGCCACCTTAAATCTACAAGGAGATGGTGTCGGTTTAAACTATCATTTGGGTTTATTCCGCCAAGAATTTAAAAATCGAAAACAAGTTGAAGTGCCCGATGAGTGGCAAAAAAACAACACTATTTTAAACCCGACGAATGTTCACTTTTCGATTGAACTTGCCGGAAAAACATACACCTCCACCATGTACGATATCGATATCATTGGTTACCACGGTCAAAAGAACCAATTGCACTTATTTGACCTGGATACCATTGACGAATCGATTGTTCATGATGGCATTGAATTCGATAAAACAGATATTTCCAAGAATTTAACTTTATTTTTATACCCCGACGATCGCTATCGTGAGGGTCAATTATTGCGTATCTACCAGCAATACTTCATGGTCAGTAACGCCGCTCAACTCATTATTCAAGAAGAGAAATCGAAAGGGCATCATTTAAAGGACTTGGACAAACACGTTTCCGTTCAAATCAATGATACCCATCCTTCTATGATTATCCCTGAATTGATTCGATTACTCACTCAAGAAGGAATTGATTTTGAAGAAGCGGTGACTATTGTCAGCAACAGTTGTGCCTATACAAATCATACGATTTTAGCAGAAGCGTTAGAGAAATGGTCTTTGGATTACTTACAAGAAGTGGTACCACAATTGGTTCCCATCATCCATCGCCTACACCAAAGTGTCCAAGTTCGCTTCCAAAACAATCCGGAGCTAGCTATTATCGATGAATACAATCGTGTTCACATGGCTCGTATCGATATGCACTACAGCGCCTCCATCAATGGTGTTGCCGCTTTACATACAGAAATTCTTAAAAACCAAGAATTAAAGGCTTTTTACTCCATTTATCCGCATAAATTCAACAACAAAACCAATGGAATTACCTTCCGTCGTTGGATTATGCATTGTAACCCTGAATTGGTTCGTTTCATCGATGACTTAATTGGTGACACATGGCACAAGGATGCTCAACAGCTTGAACGATTACTACCATTCATTCATGACGAAAAGGTCTTACAACAATTAGAGGATATCAAATACCACAATAAAGTATCCCTAGCTCAATTCGTCAAAGAAAACGAAGGAATTGATGTAGATCCAAGCTCTATTTTCGATGTACAAGTGAAGCGATTACACGAATACAAGCGTCAACAGCTCAATGCTTTATGGGTTATTCACCAATACTTGCAAATTAAAGCCGGTCATATTCCATCCAGACCAATTACAGTTATTTTTGGTGCCAAAGCCGCCCCTGCCTACGATATGGCAAAGAACATTATTCACTTACTCCTTTGTCTACAAGATTTGATTCGTCACGATTCTGAGGTTTGTCCACATCTAAAAGTGGTGGTGTTAACGAATTATAACATTGCTAAATCCGAAATCGTGGTTCCTGCTTGTGATATTTCCGAACAAATTTCACTTGCTTCCAAGGAAGCTTCCGGTACTGGAAACATGAAATTTATGTTAAATGGTGCCATTACCTTAGGTACCAACGATGGTGCCAATGTGGAAATTGGGGAATTAGTTGGAGGTAATCATATTTATACCTTTGGGAAATCTTCCGATGAGGTGATTCAGCTATATGAAACAAGTGCTTATCACGCTATCGACTACTATCAAAACAACGAAATGATTCGTCAGTGCGTAAACTTTATCACCTCTAAAGAACTATTGGATTTAGGGGATGAGGAAATGTTATCCTCCCTAAAGAATAACTTAATTCACCACGATTGGTTCATGACTCTTTTAGATGTAGAATCCTACTTCACTGTTAAGACAGACTTATTAGCTTGCTATGAAAATCGCATGGAATGGCTAAAAAAATCCCTCATAAACATTGCTAAAGCCGGTTTCTTCTCCAGCGATCGAACCATTGCAGAATACAATCACGATATTTGGCATTTGAAATAGTATTTTGCCTTATAACAAGAAAAAGGAAGTGTTTCATCAGAACACTTCCTTTGGCAATTTGAAATTTTGTAGGGTCTAGTTGTATAAAACTAAAAACTCCTTTTTAGAATGAGATTGAATCTTATTCTGAAAGGAGGTTTTTTATTTATGATTAACGATTCAATCAGTTCTATCATCGCTCTTAAAGATGATGAAGTAGAATACTGTAAAGAGGTAATATCTAAAAAGAATAATAAAGATGTACACACCTTCTATGTACGCTTAGTAAACCACGGAGGTAGATGCCCTTATGATACTAAGTTTAGATAACGGGTATACATCCTACTCACCGGATAAACTAACTAACAAGGTTAAGAAATCAAGTAATCACATAAAAAGGAAATGATAAATCACTCCATCATTTCCTTAACTTTAGGTAAAACCCTACGTTTTTTCAAAGGGTTTTCCTACAAAATTTCAAAGGTTTTTCTAATCAATCCTACGAAATTCCAAATCACCGATTCTTGGTCTATCTTTTGGGCTTCACTTCAAAGTCTTTATTGCTGTTGTCTTTTTCTAATACCCAACAGAACAAGTAAACTTCCTGAAACAAACATCAACCAAGCGTATAGGAACAGATTGGTTCTATCTTCTGTTTTTGGTACGGTTTTATTTGGTGGTGTTGGCGGCGTAGGTGGCGTATCTTTGGTATTTGTAATCTCAAATCCATTCTTTGCGTCTCCTGTGATAGCTGTTGTATAGCCACTTACCTTTTCTTCCTCAATATCGTATTTTATTTCATGTCCATCATTTTTATCATACTTCTCAAGATTTTCAAACCTGTGTTTCCAGCCATTTCCATCATTTAGCTTTACACTGTCAATTCTAACACCGTCTTTTAATAGGTTAACTGTTATTTCATTCAGTTTTTTACCTACCCATACCTTTTTAATCGGAATCGATATTTCTTCTGTATTTGTATTTTTAATGACAAAGCCATTTTCCACATCTCCGCTTATTTCGGATTTGTAATTTGGCATTTGTTCTTCTCTAACCTCATACTTTATCGCTTTTCCGTCTTTGTACTTTTTAAGATTTGTAAATGTATGCTTCCAGTCGTTCGCTTCATTGAGCTCCACCGTTTGAATCTTTTCATTGTCAGCAAATAGAGAAACTCTTGCCGAGTTTTCTTTTTTACCTACCCATATCTTTTTAACAGGAACTGATATTTTTTCTATATTTGTATTCTTTATCACAAAGCCGGTTGTCGCATTCCCGGTTATTTCGGATTTGTAATTCGGCATCTGCTCTTCTCTAACCTCATACTTTATCACTTTTCCATCCTTGTACTTTTTGAGATTTGTAAATACGTGCAGCCAGTTGTTAGATTCATTGAGCTCTACCGTTTGAATTTTTACACCATCGGCAAATAGAGAAACTCTTGCTGAATTCTCTTTTTTACCTACCCATATCTTTTTAACGGGAATTAATATTTTTTCTGTATTTGTGTTTTTGATTGTGAAGCCATTTTCCACATCACCGCTTATTTCGGATTTATAATTCGGCATCTGCTCTTCTCTAACCTCATACTTTATCACTTTTCCGTCTTTGAACTTTCTGAGATTTGTAAATGTATGCTTCCAGTTGTTAGATTCATTGAGCTCTACCGTTTGAATTTTTACACCATCGGCAAATAGAGAAACTCTCGCTGAATTCTCCTTTTTATCCACCCACACTTTTTTAACGGATACATCAATTTTTATAGGCTTATTTGTAATTGTTTTGATAGCCCCTCCCGCAGGAGTGACTTTCATTTCAAACTCCTCATTTCCAAGCTCATATCCCCGTGGCGGTGTCTTTTCCTTTACCTTGTAAATTCCCTGTTCCAATACACCGGAAACCACAGTTCCATCAGCCCCTGTTTTCAATTCAAAGCTTGTTCCATCGGGCTTTTTAACTTCAAATACGGCATTTGCCAAGCCCTTTGCATTATTTTCCGCATCCACCTTTATGAGTTTTATCTTGCCGGCTAAATCTCCATCTCCATGACCTCCGCTTTCAGCGAGTATATGAGAAGCAGTTACTACCCAGTTCTTTTGCTCGCTGGTAAGCTTCAGCTTATTTTTTAGGATAGTACCCGGTGTATACGTCGATCTATATGTTAAACTATACTGATCACCGGTATCTCCAAGTTCCAAGCGAAATGTTTTCTTATCTGCAGAAAGTTTCAATTTAGAACTTATATCTACAATTTGAGCACTATTTTTATCGTAATCTCCATATTCACCAAATTGAACCTTTCTGAGAACGAAACTACCTTCTACAAAGGTTTCTCCCGTTCCCACAAGCGAATCCTCTATAATCGCATTTTTCAAATTTGCTTTTTTATGGTTTATTCTGGCATTCCATTCAGCCAAATTTGAATTCCCGATAACCTTTCCTCCCCACTTGCTTAAATGTTCATCTGTTATCTTCTTTCTTCCGTTTATCTTTGTATCCGTACTCTTTGTCTTAACTCCAACGGATATTTCAAAAACGTTTTTTTCATTCATTTTAACCTTTGATTGTGCAAATTGTGCGGCCAGATACATGGTTCCCTTTACATTGTATTTATTTTCCACATTTTCCGTAAAGGTTACTCTCACCGTACCTCCCTCATCATTTGGACCCGGATTTACCTGAGCCTTTGCTATTACAACGCCATCATCGTTTTTTATATCGAAATTCCTCGCTGTAACATCCGATGGGAATTTCATGGTATTCGGAAGTTTTACATTGAAATAATCCCCTTTATGAAGATTTGCTCCATGCTTAGATGCATCCCACTTCATCATTAAATAAAATGTATCGCTATGAAATATTTCATTTACTTTTTCTTTTTTCGTGTTTTGTATTTCAAAATCGGTAATCTCTACATCAACCTCTTTCTGCGTTCCTTCCGCAAAAACATTACCGGCTGGCATAAATACTTGAAACAACAATGCGAACATCATAGCCACAACCATAAATTTACTTCTTAATCTTGTTTTCAACTTTGTCATCCTCCTTTTTCTCTAAGATTTAAATTCTTCTAACACATATTCAGCTCGGAATCTGCTCGTATAAAAACCATATCTATCCCCTCCTAAATCTTGTGACCGCTCGGTTTGGAACGAAAGGTAGACTTTAAATGGCAAGAATGTTAGACTTTACGTACCATTTTGTGGTATATGTAATTAAGAAAGGTTTTTTGTGTGATTTACTACGGATTTAAAGACTTTCTATAGATGTGCAGTCGTTCTTTATTTATAGGTTTTTACCTGTAAATTAAGGTCTAGTATTCTTGACATCTACAGCTAAATCTTTTTGACAGTTGGATAACTTTACACATTGATTCTTACTTATAAACCCTGTATATGACAGTTTCTTTTTATTTTTCTCTTATATACCCTTTTTCTTTTAATCATTTTGTTATCAAGGTATGGTTGATTCCCATTTTTTCCCTGCCTTATACTGATTTCTTTATTTTTCTATGTCCATGATGAACCATCATCATTAAAATCCAAGCCGGCAAAAATATATGCAGAAGGAGCAATTCAAACTATAGCTCGAGACTATTTTCCTCCAAAAGAAAATCGAATAAACTTATACCGGCAATCCCATTATCATCCCTTTGTGGCTTTATAACATCTTTCACAATTATTATTTTTTTGAAAGAATCGTTGATATTAAGTAGTGATTTTTTCTCCTGTTGTACCTTTTCCGGTGTCAGTAAACTATATGCTGATTGAATGTAGTATTTATTACTTCCCTTATTTGCTATGAAATCTACTTCAAGACGCTTTTTTTCATAAAATCCTTTTTTATTTTTTTCTTTCTTTTCAACCATGCCTACATCCACTTGGAACCCCCTTGCTCTGAGTTCGTTATATATTATATTTTCCATCAAATGGGTTTCTTCCATCTGTCTAAATTCTAATTTTGCATTTCTTAATCCCACATCTTCAAAGTAGTATTTTAAAGGAGTACCAATGTATTTTCTTCCTTTAACATCATACCTGTTTGCCTCATGAATCAAAAAACTCTCTTCCAAATATACAATATAATTTTTTATGGTATTCATACTGATGTCTGATTTTAGTGAGCTTTTGAAAGTATCAGCAATTCTCGATGGATTTGATAGAGAACCTACCGCTGATGCCAAAACCTTAATTAAATCTTCCATTTCTTGAAGTTTTTCAATCTTATAGCGTTCCTTGATATCTTTCAGATATGTTTCTTCAAACAAGTTTTTGAGATACTTTATTTTTTGTTCATCAGTTTTCATTGTAGCAACCAGTGGCAATCCACCATACGTAACATACTCTGAAAATCCATGGTATTCGTCACCATCATAAATTTGCATAAATTCTTTAAATGTCAAAGGAAATACGTGGATTTCATCTCCTCTCCCACGAAACTGCGTAATAATGTCCTTTGATAAAAATTTGGAATTACTACCCGTAACATAAATATCTAAATTTTTAATAGGCAATAAAGAATTTAATACTTCCTCAAAATCCTCAAGCATTTGAACTTCGTCTAAAAAAATATAATATTGTTTATCATCAACGATAGCACTCTCTATATATTCAAGAATGATATCAGGATTTCTGTATTGCTTATTTTTTCTTTGGTCAAGCGACATCTCAATGATGTGTTTTTCATCAGTATTATGTTCTAATAGATAATTTTTAAATATATCAAATAACAAATATGATTTTCCACTTCGTCTTAATCCGGTGATTACCTTAATCAAGCCATTATGCATTCTACCAATCAAATCTTCTAAATACTTATTTCTTGAAATTTTCAAAGTCATGTACCTCCATTTAATATTAAAGGTCTTTTTCCCTTTAATTTTCATTATTGTACATTATCAGAACTAAAGAATCAACATTTTCAATGATATTTATAGGTCATTTTCCCCTTAATTTTTATTTTATACTCTTTTCTATAAAACAAAATAGATACCTCCGATAAATCCAAGAGAAGTGCCTATCTGCGTTTCTATCTATTCTATACAACATGGCTGATATATCTAAATAAGCCACAATCTCCTTCCTGCTATATCCATTTCCCCTTTCTTTAACGAAAGAAAAGAGAAAAGGCAACAGGAATTGGGCTGTTGTCTCCTGTTGCCTTTATCTACTTCTTTTAATGAACTTTTTATTATGCCTACTGCTTACACTCTTTTTCTTCTCATGTAAGTCACACCTAGTCCTGCACTCGAAGCCAGTAACATCATGAACAATAGGGCAATATTACTGCTATCTCCTGTTCTTGGTGAATGTGGATTCTTTGGTTCAGGATTATGAGGAGTCTTTGGCGTTGGATTCTTCACCGTATTGGTATCGTAATCATTTACTCCATCGTTGACTTTTGCTGTATTAGTAAGCGTTGCTCCATTCACATTCTTATTCACCTTGACTGTGAACTTAACAGTCCAGCTTTCACCATGAGCTAGCTTCTTTGTCCACTTAACCATTCCGTTTTCATACTTACCGTTGTTATCTGCTGATACGAAAATGGTATGCTTTGGTAGCTTATCGGTGATGGTTACATCACGTTCTTCTCCTGTTGTGTTCTTGTAGGTAACGGCGTAGGTTAGTTCCTGTCCAGGTTGAACTGCCTTACCGTCAATGTTAGTCGTCGTTCCACCTGTGAATACTTCTTTCTTTGGTGGGGTTGGTGTATGGTTTACTACTTCATTAGTCTCATACTCGTTTGTTCCATCATTGACCTTGGCTTTGTTTCTTAACTCTTCACCATTTACATCATCTACTACCTTTACCTTAAAGCTGACAGTCCAGCTTTCACCATTGGCTAGCTTCTTTGTCCACTTAACCATTCCGTTTTCATACTTACCGTCGTTATCAGCAGATACGAATTCAGTATGCTTTGGAAGCTTATCCGTAATGGTTACATCACGTTCTTCTCCTGTCGTGTTCTTGTAAGTAATAGCGTAAGTCAATTCCTGTCCAGGTTGGACTGCCTTACCGTCAATGTTGGTCGTTGTTCCTCCTGTAAAGACTTCTTTTTTAGGGTCAGTTGGTGTAGGGTTATGAGTTTCATTGGTGTCATAATCATTTGTTCCGTCATTGACCTTGGCTTTGTTGGTTAAAGGTGCTCCATTCACGTCCTTGTCCACTTTAACGGTGAACTTAACGGTAACGCTCTTGTCTTTAGCGACATCAGCTGTCCATGTGACCTTACCATTTGCGTATTGTCCACCATTTTCCGCAGATACGAAGCTTGTATGAGCAGGGATGGTATCAGTGATGGTTGCTTTGACATCTTTACCTGTGGTGTTCTTGTAAGTAATAGCGTAAGTAAGCTCATCTGATGGATTAACTTTCTTACCGTCAATGTTAGTCGTTGTTCCACCTGTGAATACTTCTTTCTTAGGTTCAGTTGGTGTATGGTTTACTACTTCATTAGTCTCATACTCATTTTCACCATCGTTTACCTTGGCTTTGTTATCGACAGGGGCTCCGTTAACGTCTTTGTCTACCTTGACCGTAAACTTAACCGTAACGCTCTTTCCTTTTTCTACATCAGCTGTCCATGTCACCTTACCATTTGCGTATTGTCCACCATTTTCCGCAGATACGAAGCTTGTATGAGCCGGGATGGTATCAGTGATGGTTGCTTTGACATCTTTACCTGTGGTGTTCTTGTAGCTAATAGCGTAGGTTAATTCCTGTCCGGGTTGAACTGTCTTACCGTCAATGTTAGTCGTCGTTCCACCTGTGAACACTTCTTTCTTAGGTTCAGTTGGTGTAGGGTTATGAGTTTCATTGGTGTCATACTCATTTTCACCATCGTTTACCTTGGCTTTGTTTCTTAACTCTTCGCCATTTACATCATCTACTACCTTTACCTTAAAGCTAACTGTCCAGCTTTCTCCATGAGCTAGCTTCTTTGTCCACTTAACCATTCCGTTTTCATACTGACCACCATTATCTGCTGATACGAACTCCGTATGGGCTGGAACTTTATCGCTGATAACAGCGTCGACTTCCTTACCCTTGGTATTCTTGTAGGTAATGGAGTAAGTCAATTCTTGTCCGGGGTTGACCTTCTTACCATCGATGTTGGTCGTTGTGCCACCTGTGAAGACTTCTTTCTTTGGTGGTACATGGGTATTGGTTAAGATAAAGCCATCTTTCGCGTTTCCTTGTAGGTTGCTGTCATAAAGTGGCATCTTTTCTTCTTCTACCGTGTACTTGATTTCATTTCCATTCTTGTATTTTTCAAGGTTGGTGAAGGTATGTTGCCAATGGTTAGCCTTATTCAGAGTAACACCGGCTACTTTCTGACCGTCTGCTAAAAGATGAACGGTTGCTGAAGTTCCTTCTTTACCGACCCATTTCTTGGTA